>JBCCPD010000103.1:0-9898 GCA_039025075.1 Pseudomonadota bacterium
CTGGCTGAAGGAGCATCTCCAGACCGAGGCCTCGCTCGACGAGATCGTCGAGACGCTCACCGATCTCGGCCTCGAGGTCGAAGGAGTGGAGGACCCCGCCGCCCGTCTCGGCGCCTTCACCACCTGCCGCGTGATCGAGGCAGTGCAGCACCCTGACGCCGACCGCCTTCGCCTTTGCCGGGTGGAGACCTGGCCGAACGGCCCCGAGGCCGCGTCCGAAGAGGTCCAGGTCGTCTGCGGAGCCCCCAATGCCCGCACCGGCCTCGTCGGCGTCTTCGCCGCGCCCGGAACCCACATCCCCGGCACCGGCGTCGACCTCAAGCCAGGCGTCATCCGCGGCGTCGAGTCGAACGGGATGCTCTGCTCAGAACGCGAGCTAGAGGTCTCCGAGGACCACGACGGCATCATCGATCTGCCTCAGGACGCCCCCCTTGGCGTCCGCTACATCGACTATGCCGGCCTGAACGACCCGATGATCGAGATCGCCATCACCCCCAACCGCCCCGACGCCCTCGGCGTCGCCGGCATCGCCCGGGACCTCGCCGCCCGAGGCCTCGGCCGCGTGATCACCCCGCCCGTCGAGCCCGTTCCCGGCGCCTTCCCCTCCCCCATCGGCGTCACGCTGACCCCCGAGGTCGCGGACGAGGCCTGCCCCGTCTTCTACGGCCGCCTCATCCGCGGCGTAACCAACGGCCCCTCCCCCGCCTGGGTCCAGCAGAAGCTCCGCGCCATCGGCCTGCGCCCGATCTCCGCCCTCGTGGACGTCACCAACCTGTTGACCTACGACCGGGCCCGCCCGCTCCACGTCTTCGACGCCGACAAGGTCCACGGAAACCTTCACGTGCGCTTCGCGCGCGACGGCGAGACCCTCGAGGCGCTCGACGGCAAGACCTACGCCCTGACGCCCGAGATCACCGTCATCGCCGACGATCAGGGCCCCGAGGGCCTCGGCGGCGTCATGGGCGGCGAGCCCTCAGGCTGCACCGAGACCACCACGTCGGTGTTCATCGAGTCCGCCTGTTTCGACCCCGTCCGAACCGCCCACACCGGCCGCGCCCTCAAGATCAACTCCGACGCCCGCTACCGGTTCGAGCGCGGCATCGACCCGCAAAGCTGCGCCTGGGGGATAGAGCTCGCCACCCGCCTCATCCTCGACCTCTGCGGCGGCGAGCCCTCCGAGGTCGTCGTCGCCGGCGCCATCCCCGACACGTCTCGCAGCTACCCACTGAACCCGGCCCGCTGCGAGAGCCTCGTCGGCATGGACATCCCCCGCGATCGCCAAAAACAGATCCTCGCTTCCCTCGGCTTCGGCCCCGAAGACGATGGAGACCACCTCAAGGTCTCCGTCCCCTCCTGGCGCCCCGACGTGCACGGAGAGGCCGACCTCGTCGAAGAGGTCGCCCGCATCGCCTCCCTCACCAAGCTCGAAGCCAAGCCCATGTCCCGCCCCGCCGGCGTGACCCGCCGCACCCTCACCCCGACCCAGAAGCGCACCGCCGCCGTGCGCCGGGCGCTCGCCGCCCAGGGCTTCAACGAGTGCGTCACATACTCCTTCGTCTCCGCCCACGAGGCCGCCCTCTTCGGCGGCGACGCCGAGGGCGCGGGCGAGGCCATGCGCCTCGAAAACCCGATCTCCTCGGAAATGAGCCACATGCGCCCCGACCCCCTCTGCGGCCTCATGGCCGCGGCCGCCCGCAACCAGGCCCGCGGCGCTCAAGAAATAATGCTCTTCGAAACCGGCCCCGCCTTCACCGGGCCGGAGCCGGGCGAACAGCGCCTCGTCGCCTCAGGCCTCCTCGCCGGCGCCGCCGCGCCCCGCGAATGGACAGGCTCCCGCCGCCCGGTCGACGTCTACGACGCCAAGGCCGCCGCCGAGGCTGCCCTCTCCATCCTCGGCGCCCCCGTCGACCGCCTCATGACCCTCCGCGACGCCGCCCCCGCGTGGCTCCACCCTGGCCGCTCAGCGGTGCTGAGCCTCGGCCCCAAGACCCCCCTGGCCTGGTTCGGCGAGCTGCACCCCCGCGCCCTCGAAGCCATGGACCTCAAGGGCCCAGCCGCCGCCTTCTCCATCTTTATCGAGGCGGTTCCCGAGCCCCGCGCCAAAGGCCCTTCCCGCGGCGCCCTCCAGGCCTCCGACCTCCCCGCGGCCGAGCGCGACTTCGCCTTCGTGATGGACGCCGGCGTCGAGGCCGACGCCCTCCTCCGCGCCGCCAGAGGCGCCGACAAGCAGCTGATCGAAAGCACCACGATCTTCGACGTCTTCGAGGGCGCGTCCCTGGGCGAGGGCCGCAAGTCCGTCGCCCTCTCCATCCGCCTGCAACCCAAGGACCGGACCCTGACGGACGAGGAGATCGACACCGTCGCCGCAAAGGTGGTCAAGGCCGTCGAAAAGGCCTCCGGAGGTCAGCTCCGAGGCTGACCTCATGCCCTGGCTCTGCCATCGACGAACCGGGCATGTTCCCGAAGAGGAGAATCAGGTCCGCAAAGAGGGCTATCTGCGCGGTAAGGCCCCTAGACTATCCGCCGGAAACGCCGGTCCGAGCGTTAGGGCCTATGCCGGTAGGCTGCCCGGAGGCGAGACTGGATACACGTTCGAGACAACCGTCGAGCCCATGCATCGTGACTACATGGGACGAGACGGCTACATTTGGCGTGAGGGAATGCGTGGCGTCCTCGCGGTCGAAGGCTTCGAGGACGAGTGGGTGATGATACCTGTGGAGGTCCTAAGTGGTGAAGAGTGAGCCCGGAAAGCCGGTCAGCCGCCTCTTGGCCTCCTCGGCACAGAGCAGAAAGAAAAACAGCAAGGTCGCCGGTGTAGCAGGTTACGCCAGCCACAATCGGAGCAAGAGCGCCAAAGGCCAGTTCTTCGTGGAAACGACGACAACGGCGTCGAGCGCGAAAAGACAGCAGCGCAAAAAAACGGCATCTTCGCCTTTATTAGCTGATGTCCTGGCTTGGCCATCCGGCGAAGGAACCGAGGTCGCGAGCTTGGCAGCAAAGCCCGAAGATGTCTTCGACCACGTTAGCGGTAGGCTCCGTAGCGGTCAGAAAGCATGGCTTTTCGAAGAGGATGGGGCGAAGGCTGTCGTTTTGACAGGCTTGGCCGACACGCCGTTGTCCATCGTGATGGAGCCCGAGGTCTCCACGGAAGTCGTCGCGGTGATCGCCGACATGGCCTTCCCGCGAGACGAGGCGGTGGCCGCGATAGAACGGCTGCTCTGCGATCGGTTCGAGCTTCGTCCTGCAACGAACCCGCTGCTCTGACCCGAGCCCGCTGCGCGCGAAGAGCCTCCACAGCAAAGCCCGTCGAACCTCGCTCCGGGGGCATCGAGCCCCCATCGCTCGCGGCCGCGGAACGCGGCCGGCGCCCGGCCTTCGACGCCGGGCCTTACTCCGCCGCCGCCGTTCTCTCCTCCGGCCACACGGACATGCTCTTGGCCACCGCGTCGATCATCGCGCCCTTGCGGACATGCGCCAGAAGCAGTTCGGGCGTACGCTCGATCTCCTGCATCTTCGCCAGGGTCTCGGCGCGTTTGACTGGATCGGTCTCGGCGATGGCCTGCTTGTTCTGGTGGGTGTGCGCCTTGACGTATTCCTCGGCGATGGCGCGGCGCTGCTCGGCGTAGTGGTCCAGCAGCGCGTCCACGTCGGCCCCCTCGACCAAGATCGCCACTAGCTTGCGCGCCAGGTTCACCGCGTCCTGCACGCCGCCGTTCATGCCCATCCCGCCCAGCGGGTTGTTTATGTGCGCCGCGTCTCCGGCGATCGCCGCGCGGCCGACCCGGTAGGTCTCCGCCACCCGCTGATGCACGCGATAGATCGTCCGGTGCGAAATCTCGTAGCCGCCCTCGCGCGGGCTGATGCCCTGCATCTTCGCCTGCAGCCACTCGTCTGACAGCACCTCGTCCCGGTCCGCGTCCGCCGCCACCGGGATCAGCACGCGCCATAGGTCCCGCGTGCGCAGCAGCACGAACCACTCCTCGGGGTCCGACGTGTAGGAGACGTAACTGAGATTCGGGATCGTTTCGGCGAAGTCCATGGGGGTGGATGCGACCACCCACTGCTCGGCGTATGTGAATCCGTCGAAGCCGATGCCCAGAGACCGCCGCACGGCGCTGTTGGCTCCATCGGCGCCGATCAGATAACCGCCCCGCGCCTCCACCGGTCCGTCCGGACCCTGCATATGCAGGACCACGCCGCCCTGGTCTTGCTCGACCGACACGACTTCATGACCGAAGGCCAGCTCGGCCAGGGGCTCGTTCGCCAGATCCCGCGCAATCTCTCGCGTCAGCTTCCACTGCTCGCATTGCAGGCGGAACGGATAACCCGTCGACCCCTCCAGACAGCTCATGTCGAAGGTCGCCGTTTCGCCGCTGGCTCGGTCGCGAAACTGGTAGCTCGGCGCCACAAGGCCTTGCTCCACCAGACGATCCGCAAGACCCAGTTCAGCAAGCATGTCCAGCGTGGGCGGGTGGAACGTGCTGGCGCGCAGGTCGGTCGGCAGCGCATCCTGCGCCTCGAAAACCTTCGCGCGCACGCCCGCACGGCTGAGGATCAGGGCGGCGACGAGCCCCGCCGGCCCGGCGCCGGCGATCAGAACGGTGGGGTGGGCCATGGGCGCGAAGGCTCCGTCCGGTTGCGTTTTCAAACTACGGAGCCTTGTCCCGAGCAAAGGTCGGCATAGCTCGCCGCAGCAGATCGACGCGGAGGATAAGCCGGACGCGTCAGAGTTCAACCGACCGCGACTGTTCGCGGAACCGTCGATCCGCCCGCGCCAGGCGCGGCCTGGACCAAGCCCGCCGCCGTCCGCGCGGCGGTCCGGACGAAGACAACAAACCGCTCCCGCGGAGACAGCTGCGCGGCGGGTAGGACCAAAACCTACAGACGTCCCAAGGACAGGGAGTTCGACATGACATTCCGCTTCACCGGCTTGATCGCCGGCGTCGCCCTCGTGGTAGGAGCCGGAGCCGCGACAGCCCAGGTGGCCGCGATCGGATCTACCTCCCGCGGCGGCACCAGCCAGATCGGCCGCGCGATCTCGGCGGCGATCTCCGAAGGCTCGGGCCTGAACGCCCGGCCGCAGGAGATGGCCAACACCGCCGACTATATTCCGTTGGTCAACGCAGGGGAGCTCGACTTCGGCGTCGCCAACATCGTGCAGCTCGACTACGCGGTGAAGGGGACGGGCATGTCCGAAGGCCGCCCGAACACCAACCTCCGCATGGTCGCCACCCTGATGCCGTTCCAGAACAACTGGATCGTGCGTCGCGACAGCGGGATCGAGACGATCGCCGACCTAGCGGGCAAACGCGCGCCTCAGTTTTCCGACGGAGCCTTGGGGGATTTCGTGCAGAAGGCCTACCTCGCCAACGCCGGCATGAGCTTCGAAGATCTCGACGGCGTCGCTGTGCCCAACTTCCCACGCATGTGGAACAGCTTCTCCGAGGGATCCACGGATGTGACCATCGTGGTCGTCGGAGCCGCCAACGCGCGGGAATTCGACGCTACCCTGGGCGGCATCCGCTACCTCTCGCTCGACCCATCCGACGCCGCCGTCGCTCGAATGCAGGAATTTCTGCCGGGCACGTATCTGATGAAACTCGATGCCGAAAGCGGCATTCCTGGCATTGAGGAGGAGGTGTTCGTCAACGCCTACGACTACACGTTCTTCGCCGGGGCCAACACGCCTGATCAGATGGTCTACGACGCCGTCAAAGCGTTGTGGGAGCAGGAGGCGTCGCTCAAGGCGAGCTCCCCGATCTGGCGGGACTTCGAAAAATCGGTCATGGGCAAGTCGCAATCCGTCGATTACCACCCAGGAGCCATACGGTTCTTCAGAGAAATGGGAATCTGGGCGGGCGACTGATCTCTCATCCAACCATCGCCGATCCCGCGTGGCGGGCTCCGGGCGGATCGGCAACCCGAAGCCCGTACTGCGGCGACGACGACGTGGGCCCGGAGCCGGCGCCTTGTAAACCGCCGGTAAACCCTCACGGGCGCAAGGTCTGTCCGTTGAACCGGCGTTTCGATCGTCTTTCGCCCTCAATCCCTTTTCTCAGCCCTGCGAGACCGCGATGAGCGCAGAGTCCGACAGACCCGATCCTGGCCGGGGTTCCGCCAAGGGTCACGTCCCACCGACGGAGCGGGACCCGACGCTTCCCCAGAGCAGCCGCAACGTGAATTGGGCCGGGGTGATCGCCGTGATGGGCGCGCTGGCTGCTATTTCGGCAGTCATCTGGTCCTCGTCTCTGCCGCTTTGGCTGGGCATCCGCGTCTATTCCGAGCAGGTGCTTCTCATCGTCCTCGCCCTGTCGCTGGCCATGGTCTACATCGGCCGACGCTTCAACCGCTCCGCCGGCGGCCGCCCGCCGCTGATCGACGTCGCCCTGGCTGCCGTTGCGTTGATCTGGGGAGCCGCCCTCGCAGCGCGCTTTCCGATCATCTCCCAGAACATCTTCTATCACCCGACGGAGGCTTTGATCTTCTCCGCCATCGGCCTGCCCCTGCTGATGGAAGCGGTGCGGCGCGCCATGGGCTGGTCGCTTCTTTTGATCCTCGGCGCGATCTGCCTTTACGCCCTCTTCGCAGACCAATTCTCGGGTCCTCTTCAGTCCCGAGCCATCAAGCCGGGGCGGCTGCTGACCTTTTTGGTCCTCGACTCAGCCGCCCTTGCCGGGGCCGCGCTATACATCGCCGTCGCGGTTGTGTTCCCCTTTCTGATCCTGGCGCAACTGCTGATCGCCACGGGGGGATCGGCCTTCTTTTCGGACATCTCAATGGCATTGATGGGCCGCAGCCGGGGCGGCGCGGGCAAGATCGCCATCATGGGCTCCGCCTTCTTCGGCTCGGTCTCCGGCTCTGCGGTGTCCAACGTCGCCTCGACAGGGGCCATAACCATCCCTCTGATGAAGGATGGCGGCTACCGACCGAAGACCGCCGCGGCCATCGAGGCGGCCGCCTCCACCGGCGGACAGCTGATGCCCCCGATCATGGGAGCCTCCGCCTTCCTGCTGGCCGAGAACCTGCAGGTCTCCTACGGCGAGGTCATGCTGGCGGCGGTGATCCCATCGCTGCTCTACTACGTGTCCTTGTTCCTCTTCGCTGACCTGGAGGCGGCGCGGCGCGGCATCCTGCCGGTGCCGGAGCACCTCATCCCCCGCGCCGCCTTCGTCCTGAAGCGCGGCTGGTTCGTCCTGGCGCCGTTCGCGGTGCTGCTCGGCGGTTTGTTCGCCCTGAACCTCAGGCCTGAGACAGCGGCCCTCTACGCCGTGCTGACCCTTTTCCTGCTGTCGCTGCTCCGCACCTACTCCGGCCGCTCGATCCAGGCGGCCGAGCTCTGGCGAGCCCTTTCGCGCGCCGGCCGCGCGGGCGTGGAGATCGTGCTGATCTGCGCGATCGCGGGAATGATCATCGGGCTCTTCGCCCGTTCCGGCCTTTCGTTCGGGCTCTCGTTTTTCCTGATCCAGCTCGGAGAGGCTTCGCTGCTGCTTCTGCTCGGCGTCACCGCCGCGGTCTGCGTGATCCTCGGCATGGGCCTGCCCACGGTCGGCGTCTACCTTCTTCTCTCCACCCTCGCCGCGCCGCCGCTGATCGAGCTGGGGCTGGAGCCGATGGCCGCCCACCTCTTCGTCCTCTACTTCGGCATGCTCTCGATGATCACGCCGCCCGTCGCCATCGCCGCCTTCGTGGCGGCCAACATGGCCGGCAGCGCGCCGATGAAGACGGGATGGGAGGCGGTTCGCATCGCCTGGCCCGCCTACGTGGTGCCGTTCCTCTTCGCCCTATCGCCGTCCCTGATCCTGATCGGAGCGCCTATGCACAGCGTCGGAGCCGCCGCGACCGCGCTGATCGGCGTTTTTTTCGTTACGTCCGGGATCACCGGTTGGCTCGGCGGCCCGTTGGCCGGCCGGTGGCGCGTGTCCGCCGCCGCTTGCGGGCTCGCCGCCATCGTGCCGCACGGGCTGGCTGACGGCTGGCTCCTGCTGCTCAACCTGGGCGGCGTCGCAGCGGGCACGGCTCTCTGGGCCTTCAGCCGGCGCACAGGCGCTGTCGCTGCGGGCGAATAGGCCCGAGCAAACGCAACGCGACGGCCTTTATTCCGGTTTCTTCGCGCGGTCTTGGCGACCTCGGCGCCAACAGCCGTTGCCATGCAAGACCCGCACGTCCATTCCCTTCGCGGTGCCGTATCCAGTCGGCCCCAGCGACTTGACCGAACTCGGACGCTCACGCGCGAGCACGCCAGAAGCACCTGCGGAAAAGCTTTGGGAACGCACTCCTCCAGCTTTTGAACGATCAAGGATTGGGAAACACAGGCGAGACGAACGCCCACGGTCTTGGGATGCTAGAAAACCAAGGTTGAAGGCGGCGACAACGCCCTCGCAGGTCTACTGCGCGTGGCGGCGCCTGGGGAACGGCCCAGAGCAAGTTGAGGCTCTTTCTGGCCTCGCCTGCAGCCGCGCACAGCGAAGTCGTCCAGTGACGTTGCGCCTAGGCTCCAACAGTTTCGGCTTCAGTCTGCGCCAGGTTTTCCCGCCTCTGTTCATTGAATGCCCTCGCCATGGCTTTCGAGCCGCAAGAAGCGTGTCCGATAGATGCGAAAAGGCACCGCTATCTCCCCGCGAGATTCAAAAGGCAGGCTGTCGATCGCGTGCTTCCAATCGCTTTGCCGTTCGACCGAACGGCAGATGAGATAGACCTGCGGGATGCGCTGTTAGGGCGGTAAACAAAGCGGCTTCGCGAGCCGTCGCCTGCGCGGCAGCCGGAAACGCAGGGGCTTCCTAGACCCTCTCCGCAGAGCCTGAGCCAGCCTGACGCATTTGGCATGGGTGGCAATGGAGAAGGCGGCTGAAGCGGGAACTTGCGCGGGCGAGGATGGAGCGCGGCCTGCCAAAAAGACCGGCTAGTCTTCCGAGCGGCCAGCTGGTGAACCACCACTTCGTCCCCTCTCGGCGATTGCTGCGCGACCGCCTGCCGGGCAGCGGGGCGGCGCGCGACACTCTGCACGCGACATCGCGCTCTAGGCGCTGGGCAGGCGTATCGAGCGACACCAACTCGCGCCGAGGCTCATTCACCAAAGCGACAGGTGCGGCGAGTATGGCGCGGACGCTTGCCGCCAAGCCGTTGCTGTAGTGGCGATCGCGCCCTGGCCTCTGCGCGATTGCCGTGCGGTCGCGTGCCGGGCGCCGCATGAGCCCGCAGCGCCGCCTTGCATGGTCGGCTGTTGCCAAGGTGGAGAACGGTGTCAGAACCAAGTCTGGCGCGTCGCCATCAAATCGCCACGGGAACCCAACACGACCGAGAGGACCTTTTCCGGCGCAGTCCACGTCCGCGACACGGACCCTCTGCCTCGCCTCAGTCCAGGTCGCCGTCGACATAGAGCCAGCGTCGACCGTCAAGGCGGAAACGACTGGTTTCGGTCAGGCGCACCTTCCGACCGCGGTTGCGCAAGCGGACGGTGAAGCGGACTTCGGCGCGGCCGGAAGCCGTGTCGCGCGCCCACTCGACCGCAGGGCCGGTCCAGGTCCGAGCCGGGTCGAGATCGAGCCTGGACGGCCGCGTTTCCGGGGCGCAGGTGTTCAGGACAAAGGCGGCGTCGCCGAGGGCATAAGCGGAGTAGCGCGCGCGCATGAGAGCTTCGGCCGTCGGGGCCCGGGCGCCGGCATGCAGGGGTCCGCAGCATGCGAGGTAGCCTTTGCCGGAGCCGCAGGGACAAGGTTCGAACATGACGTGCTTCCAGACCTTCGGCGCCGGCCGAACCCAAGTATTGCCGCGCGGATACAAGCGCAGCTTGCGTGCGTGGCGGCTGCAAGGGGAAAGAGCGGCTTCGTCGCGCGTCCCTCCGCCGCGATGGAGCAGGCGAGGGGCGCACGACGGCGGTAGGCCCGGCAGCCGAGCCAAG
>JBCCPD010000104.1:0-9865 GCA_039025075.1 Pseudomonadota bacterium
CGCCGGGTCATCAGGACCGCGCCCAGCTGCGGCACGAAGGCGACAGGCGCCTCGGCCCGCATGCGCTTGAGGTCCGGGTAGGGGTCCGCCCAGAACGCCTGAGGGTCGATCTCGTAGACGGGCGCATCGGCCACGGCGGGTCCTCCTGAAGGCGTCCTCGTGGCGGGCCGCGGCGATCATGCGCCGACGGGGCACGTCGGCCAAGCCTGCGACGGAAAACTTTTCCGATGAGCTAAGTTTTTCATTGCAGCCTCGTCCGGACCATGAAAACTTAGCTGTATGGATAACCAACTCGCCGTCCGTTTCCAGGCTCTGGGCGACCCCACCCGCCTCGCGGTGGTGGAGGCTCTGCTGAAGGGGCCCGCCGCCGTTTCGGACCTCGCCGCGCCGCACGCTATGGCGCTGCCGTCCTTCACCAAGCATCTGGGCGTGCTGGAGCTCGCCGGGCTGATCCGGTCCGAAAAGCAGGGCCGGGTGCGCACCTGCCGCTTGGCCCCCGACGCGCTCGACGAACTGCACCTGTGGTTCGCAGACCGGAGGGCCCTTTGGGCGCGCCGCCTCGACAACCTCGACCGCCATCTTCGCGACGCCAAGGAGTGACCCATGGACATGACCCACGACACGGTCGTCTTCGACCGGACGTTTCCCGTCTCGCCCCAGCGCCTGTTCGAGGCCTATGCCGACCCGAAGCAGCGGGAAGCGTGGTCGCCGCCCTTCGACGGGGTCGAGGTGCGGATCGATCGAAGCGAGGTGCGGACCGGCGGGACCGAGACCTCGCGCTGCGGCCCGACGGGCGACCTGAAATGGCGGATGGAGGTCGCCTACCACAAGGTGGGGCCCGGTGCGCATATCTGCTTCACCGAAGCGCTGTGGGAGGGGGACCTGCTGATGACGGTGTCCCAGTCGACCTTCGAGATCTCCGCCGCGCCGGAAGGTTGCCGTCTGAAGTTGACGGATCAGGTGGCGTCGTACATCGGGCGGGAAGGGATCGACGGCCATCGGGAGGGCTACGCCCGTTCGCTCGACAACCTCGCCGTAATGCTGGTCGCGGCCTGAGCGGAGGTCAGCCCCCCGTGACGCTCATATGGCGCACGACGTCGCCGTCCACGCGCTGGCGCGAATAGTCGAAGTCGTGGCCCTTGGGCTTGCGGGAGATCGCGTCGCGGATCGCCGCCTCCAGCGGTTCCTCGCGATCGCTCGACCGCAGCACGGCGCGCAGGTCCGCGTCGTCGTCTTGGCCGAGGCACATGTAGAGCTGGCCGGTGCAGGTCAGGCGAACCCGATTGCACGATTCGCAGAAGTTGTGGGTCAGAGGCGTGATGAAGCCGAGACGGCCGCCCGTCTGTTCGACCCGGAAGTAGCGGGCGGGCCCGCCCGTCTTGTAGGCGATCTCGGTGAGCGTGAACTCGGAGGCGAGATCGCGGCGGAGTGCGGTCAGCGGATAGTATTGGTCCAGCCGGTCCTCGTTGCCGATGTCGCCCATCGGCATGACTTCGATGAAGGTCAGATCCATGCCGCGGTCATGGGCCCAGCGGGTCATGGCGTGGATCTCGTCGTCGTTCACCCCCTTCAGGGCGACGGCGTTGATCTTGACCTTCAACCCCGCCTCCAGCGCCGCGTCGATGCCGTCCAGCACCTGAGCGAAGCGGCCCCAGCGCGTGATAGCGGCGAACTTCTTTTCATCGAGCGTGTCGAGCGAGACGTTCACCCGACGCACGCCGACGGCGTGCAGGTCCTGGGCGAAGCGGCGCAGCTGAGAGCCGTTGGTGGTGAGCGTCAGCTCGTCCAGCGCGCCAGACCGCAAATGTCGGCCCATGCCCTCGAAGAACCCCATGATGCCGCGGCGCACCAGCGGCTCGCCGCCCGTTATGCGCAGCTTCTTGACGCCCAGCCGCACGAAGGCGGAGCAGATGCGGTCCAGCTCCTCCAGCGTCAGCAGGTCCGCCTTGGGCAGAAAGGTCATGTGCTCGGACATGCAGTAGACGCAGCGGAAATCGCAGCGATCGGTGACCGACACCCGCAGGTAGTTGATCGTCCGGGCGAACGGGTCGATCAGCGGGGCGGGGATCTGGTCGAGCGACATGCGGATCTTTCTGCGAGGGCGCGAGCCATTCAGGTCGCACGATGCAAACTAGTATCCGCGCAAAACCGTCGCAAGTGATGGGCCGACGCGTCTTTCCGTGCCACTATGCAATCAGCTTCAAGGCGGGATCCATCGATGGCCGACGGGGAGTTCAGGAGTTTCGTTCGAGACGTGGACGCGGCGCAGGACTCGCGCGCGTTGTGGAAATCCGCGCGGCGCTTCTTCGCCTCGCAAGGCGTGCGCCGGCTCAGCTACCACCACCATGTCGGATCGCCGGGCGATCCGGACGGAGGCGTGTTCGCCGAAGGGTTTCCGGTCGGCTGGGTGGAGGCCTACACGAGCGAGAAGCTGCATCGCGTCGATCCGATCCCGCACATCGCCTTGAAGACGTTCGAGCCGTTCCATTGGATGGATGCCGGCGACCTGCGTCCGCTTAGCGAAGCCGAGGTGGGCTACATGCAGCGGCTCGAAAAGGCGCGGCTCGGGGACGGTCTGGCGATCCAGGTGTTCGGGCCGGGGGGCCGCAACGGCTACTGCGGGCTCGGCTTCGGCGAAGGACGCCGCGACCTCGCGGACGATCAGGTGCGGATGCTGCAGGCGGCCTGCCAGCTTGGGCACCTGCGCTACTGCCGCCTCGCGCCGGTCGATCCGCCGGATGCCAGCGGGCTGAGCGGGCGGGAGCGCGAAGTGCTGCTGTGGCTGTCTCGCGGCAAGTCGAACGGCGTCATCGCTGAGATCCTGGGCTGCTCTCCCCACACGGTCGACACCCATGTGCGGCGCATCTTCGGAAAGCTGGGGGTTCGGGACCGCATCACCGCGGCCGTCCGCGCCGTCGGATCGGGCCTGGTTATTCCCTAGGCGCGACGCGCGGAGGAGGCGCCGTTGTCGCGTGATCGCGTGACTGGATGGCCAGAGGTTCCAACCTTACTCGTACGTCAACGTCAGCTGCATTGAGGAGCGGGACGATGACATGCGCGATCGAACTGCACGCGAAGGGTCCGTCGGAGATCCTCACAGAGTGGAAAAAGGCCTGGCAGGCGTATGACGCGGCCTCGCGCCGCGCCGCGGAGGCCTTTGCGGCGGAGCAGGAGGAAGCGGAGCGTCTGCGGGTCTTGGGCGAACGCATGGACGCCCTCGTCTCGCGCATGGCCGAGGCGCCCGCCCAAGACGACGCCGAGCTTCTTTTGAAGCTGGAGCTGTGGCGTCTGCTGGTCGAAGCGGACGGCGAGGAGGCGTGCCCGGACTGCGCGGCCCCTGCAGGGATCGTGATGTCCGTCGCGGCCGCTCTTGCCGCCCGACGGGCTGCCTGAGGCCCGACGCCGCCAGGCGACCTTCGACCTTCAGCGGATCCCGGCGCGATCGCGGACCGCGTCCAGGGCGCGAGGCGGCGGCGCCGGGCGCTTTTCGCGCGCCGGGGGCGGCGGCTCGGCTGAGACGGCGTGCAGGCCGGGGCTCGCCGGGTCGCCGCGACCTTGCCGGCGCGGGCGGCGGCTTCACCTTGTCGACGCACGTTCGAACGTTCGATGCCAGGAGAGACCGCCATGCCCGTCGCCCCGATGACCGCCGCCGATCCAGAGCGGATCCTGCCGCAAAGCGCCAGCTGGCATTTGCCGGCGGGCGACGCGAAGACCAGCCGGATCGACGCCATCGAGGGCGTGCCGATGGGCGCGCCGGTGGAGCTGCATGAGCTGATCGTCACGCCGACCATGTCGATGGTGAAGGTGGCCTGGGCCAAGGGTTCCGCCTCCAAGCCGCACACGCATCACGACCACGATTCGGTCGTCTACGTGATCAGCGGGCGCCTGCGCGTGACGGCGGAGGGCGAGACGGTGGAGGCCGGGCCGGGCGATTCCCTGACCTCCCCGCCGGGAGTGGAGCACGCGATCGAAGCGTTGGAGGAGAGCGTGTCGATCGAGGTCAAGACGCCTCCGATCCGCACCTGGTGATGGGCGTCGGCAGGCCGAGGCGGCCTGCCGGCGGATTGCACGGCGGGCATCGGCCGGGTATGCGGCAACGGCGTGGGTGCCGAGCCGTCCCCACATCCCGTCACTGGACCTGCCGGAGTTCCGACAATGACCGACCAAGCCGCGCTTGAAGCCGCCATCGACGCCGCTTGGGAGGCGCGCGACGACATCTCTTCGGCCACGACGGGCGAGGTTCGCGAGGCGGTCGAAGAAGGACTGCGCCAGCTGGACTGCGGGGAAGCGAGGGTGGCGAGCCGTGGCGAGGACGGCGTCTGGACGGTGCATCAGTGGCTGAAGAAGGCGGTGCTGCTCAGCTTCCGGCTGAATGACATGGAGCCGATCCTCGGCGGTCCCGGGCAAAGCGCGTGGTGGGACAAGGTCCCGTCCAAGTGGGACGGCTGGGGCGAAAACCAGTGGAAAGCCGCCGGGTTCCGCGCCGTGCCGAACTGCGTCGTGCGCCGCTCCGCCTACATCGCGCCGGGCGTGGTGCTGATGCCGTCCTTTGTGAACCTTGGGGCCTACGTGGACGGCGGCACGATGGTGGATACTTGGGCGACGGTCGGTTCCTGCGCACAGATAGGCAAGGACGTGCACCTTTCCGGCGGCGTCGGCATCGGCGGCGTTTTGGAGCCGATGCAGGCGAACCCCACGATCATCGAAGACAACTGTTTCATCGGCGCGCGATCCGAGGTGGTGGAGGGCGTGATCGTGCGCGAAGGCTCGGTGCTGGGCATGGGCGTCTACATCGGCCAGTCCACTAAGATCGTCGACCGTGCGACCGGCGAGGTGACCTATGGCGAGGTGCCGCCCTACTCGGTCGTCGTTTCCGGCACGATGCCGAGCAGCGGGGGCGTGAACCTCTACTGCGCTGTGATCGTGAAGCGGGTCGACGAGGGCACCCGCTCCAAGACATCGATCAACGACCTGCTGCGCGACTGAGCGTGGGGCAGGGGATCAAGCCGGTCTTCACGCTGCTGGTCGAGGTGGGGCGCGCCGAGGGCGACGGCCTGCCGGAGGGGGCCACGGGCGCGGCGTTGCTGTGCTATGCCGCGGGGATCGACGAGGCGGAGGCGGTGCGCGAGACGGTCGCCGTGCTCAAGCAGGCCGAACTCGCGCCTTTGGAAGTGATGGGGCAGGGCAGCGTGGAGGAGCGCGAGGCGGCCGGTGAGGAGATCCATCCCGAACAGCGCGCGCTGATGGACCGCGCTCGGGAGGAGAACGCGGTGATCGTGGCGCTGGTGGAGCCGTTCGATGACTGACGGCGCGAGCGGGTGCGGCGGAACCGCCTGGGCTTTTCTGGACCTGGACGGCACTCTGACCGACGCCGCGCCGGGGATCACTCGATCCATCGATGCGGCGTTGTCCCAGCTTGGCTTGCCGTCTCCCGGCGTCGACGCGTTGCGCGGCCGGGTCGGTCCGCCGCTGCACGAGACGTTTTCCGAGCTGGGCGTGCCGGACGCGGAGGTGGACGAGGCCATCGCCTTCTACCGAGCCCGCTACACGACCGTCGGCCTGTTCGAGAACGGCGTGTTTCCAGGCGTGCCGGAGATGATGGCGGCGCTGAAGGCCAGGGGTTGGCGGCTGGCGCTCGCAACGTCCAAACCCATCGTCTACGCGGCGAAGATCACAATGCATTTCGGGTTGGACGCGGCGCTCGACGCGCAGTTCGGGTCGGAGCTCGACGGCACGCGGGCGGACAAGCCATCTCTGCTGGCCCATGCGCTGTCGAAGACCGGCGCGGATCCGGGGCGATCCTTGATGCTGGGCGACCGCCGGCACGACGCGGCCGGGGCTCACGCGAACGGCCTGAGAGCGCTGGGCGCGTCATGGGGCTATGGTTCCGAGGATGAGCTGAAGGACGCCGGTGCGATGCCGATCGCAGCGCCCGCCGACGTGGCGGATCAGGCGGGAGAGGCTGGATGAGCGGCGCGACGGGGACCGATCCGGTTGAACTCTCTACGGCATTGATCCGCTGCCCCTCCGTCACGCCGGAGGAGGGCGGGGCGATCCAGCTTCTGCAAGAGCGCCTCTCTGCCGCCGGCTTCGCCTGCAGCCGCGCCGATCGCGGCGAGGTCAGCAACCTTTACGCGCGTTTCGGCGCCTCCGGCCCGGTCTTCGGCTTCAACGGGCACACGGACGTCGTGCCGGTCGGGGACCTGGAGGCTTGGAGTTTCGATCCCTTCGGCGGGCTGATCCGGGATGGCGAGATCCTGGGCCGGGGCGCCACCGACATGAAGACGGGAGTGGCGGCCTTCGCCGCCGCGGCGATCGACGTGTCGGCCGAGTTGCAGGCGTCGGGACGTCCCGGCTCGATCGCCGTGTTGATCACCGGCGACGAAGAGGGGCCGGGCGTGGACGGCACGGTCGCCATTCTCGACTGGATGGCGTCGGCCGGGGAGACCTTGGATCTCTGCCTCGTCGGCGAGCCGACTTCGCGCGAAGTCTTGGGCGACATTATCAAGATTGGGCGGCGCGGATCGATGACGGCACATCTGCGGGCGAATGGGCGGCAAGGTCACACCGCCTACCCGCATAGGGCCTTGAACCCCTTGCCGGCGCTCTGCGCCCTCCTGGCGGAGCTGGCGGCCCATGAGCTCGATCGGGGAACCGAGCACTTCCAGCCGTCCACCCTGGCGCTCACGACGGTCGATGCGGGCAACCCGGCGTCGAACGTGATCCCGCGCGAGGCCCGGGCGACCCTGAACATCCGGTTCAACGACGCCCATACCGGCGCGTCTCTTACGGAGTGGCTGCGCGAGCGGGCCGCCGCCGCGCAGGACGCGACCGGCGTTCGGATCGAGCTGGACGTCAGGATCTCCGGCGAGGCCTTTCTGACGCCGCCTGGCGCGCTGTCGGCCTTGCTCGAGCGCGCCGTGCACGCGGAGATCGGCGCCGTGCCGGAGCTCAGCACGTCAGGCGGCACGTCAGACGCACGCTTCGTTAAGGACCACTGTCCCGTGGCCGAGTTCGGCCTCGTCGGCCGAACGATGCATCAGGTCGACGAGCGCGCGCCGGTGTCGGAGATCGTCACACTGAAGTCGATCTACGCCCGCGTTTTGCGGGACTTCTTCGGCCTCTCTCAGACCTGCTGAACGCATGCCGCCGCCGTACGAAAAAGGCCCCGCAGAAGCGGGGCATTCGAGCAAGCCGCTCGCGACGATTCAGGCGGCGCGGGCCACCAGCATCTCATCCACGCGGGTCGCGGCGGCGGTTTCGTCGATCTTCTCTATCACCGCCAGCTCGCGCGTCAGACGCTCCAGCGCGGCTTCGTAGAGCTGACGCTCCGAGTAGGACTGCTCCGGCTGATCGCCCGCGCGGTGCAGGTCGCGCACCACCTCGGCGATGGACACCAGATCGCCGGAGTTGATCTTTTGCTCATACTCCTGCGCGCGGCGGGACCACATCGCGCGCTTGACGCGAGCACGACCCTTCAGAGTCTTAAGCGCCGTCTCAACGATGTCCGGAGAGCTGAGGGAGCGCATGCCGACGGAATTCGCCTTGGCGGTCGGCACCCGTAGGGTCATCTTGTCCTTCTCGAAGGAGATCACGAAGAGTTCGAGCTTCGTGCCGGCGACTTCCTGCTCTTCGATCCGGACGATCTTGCCCACGCCATGGGCAGGGTACACCACGTAATCGTTGGGTCGGAATTCGGCTTTCTTGGCACCCGTCTTAGTCATCGGCGATCGTCATCCTTCTAGTTGTAGGGAACCGAGGCGATCCCAGGCGGTTTAAATGGACGACCGCGCGTTTCGACGCGAGTCCATCCAGGGCCGGAGCAAGCCTGTCGGAGGCGCGGACGAATGAAGGCACCGCTCCGCCTACGCGATTTCCTAAGAGTCAAAGCATAGCACGAAAGCGGCCTGATTCCCAGCGATGGCTGATTCAGGCGGGTCAACCCAGGCCGCTAAGGCTTTGTCGCGGCGTCAATCGCCTTCGCCGGGAGCCTCCGAGAAGTACTTCTCGACCTTGTCGGGCTCGCCGTCGTACTTCTCTGCGTCGGCCGGAGGATCGCGACGCGTCGTGATGTTGGGCCACGCGACCGAGAACTTGCGGTTGAACTCCACCCAGGACTCCATGTCTGGCTCTGTGTCGGGCTTGATCGCCTCGGCCGGGCATTCCGGTTCGCAAACGCCGCAGTCGATGCACTCGTCCGGGTGAATGACGAGCATGTTCTCGCCTTCGTAAAAGCAATCGACCGGGCAGACCTCAACGCAGTCGGTGTATTTGCAGCGGATGCAGTTGTCGACGACGACGTAGGTCATGGCAGGGCTCGCGTGCGAAGGCATCTACGGGAAGCGAAGCGCCGGTTCTGGCAGGCGACGCCGGCTTGGGCAAGTCCGCGGGAGGTCGCGGGGAACCGTTGCGGCGGCTCTACGTCGCGTCGTCGCGAAAACGGTCTTGGGCGCGACGTTCGGCCTTGGTCGGACGGCCGGCGCCCGGCGCTCGCGAGGCCGGCGTCGGCTCCGGCGGAGGCGGCGGCGGGGACAGATCCTCGTAAAGCATGCGCGCTTCCGCTGCGGGACCTCGGCGCGCGCCGAGGGCCACGACGCGGGCCACGACGACCCGGCGGCCGAGCGCGAAACCGAGCACGTCGCCAGGCCGCACGGCGACCGAGGGCTTGACGGCCCGCTCGCCGTTGATGCGCACGCCGGGACCGACGACCAGCGCCGCGGCGACGCCGCGGGACTTGGCGAAGCGCGCGTGCCAAAGCCATTTGTCGAGCCGCAGAGTTGAAGCCGGCGCGTCGGTCATGCGTTCCGGTTTGGCCATGCGGGGGGACGATGCGGGCAGGCGGCGCTCAATCCTTCGACTTCAACGCGGCGAGCGCTGCGAACGGACTGTCCGGATCGGGCTCGTTCGACTTGCGACCCCCGCTGCCAGGTCCGGCGGAGAACCGTCGCGGCCCGTCTTCGCGCTTGGAGCCTCCTTTGCGCGGGCCGCTTTTGCCTTTCGGCTTGCCTTTGCCGTGGGACTTGTTCGCGCGATGGCCTTTGTCTTCAAGCGCCTCGGCCGGTCCGCCCCTGCGGCGTTGACCTGGTCCGGCTCCGCGGCCCTGACGGGGGCGAGGCGACCAAGTAAATACGTAGTAGACCTGCATCTCGGCGTCCGTTGACGCGTCCTCGACCTCTGAGCTCGTACCCTCGGCTATCGCAGCGGCAGCTCCTTTTTTTTCCGCGTCCTCTGTAGCGACGGCAAAATCGGGTTCGACGGAACCTTCCGTCTTGTCCGCGGCTTCGGTTGCGGCCGGCTTCGCAAAAACCGGCGTCTCGGACGATGTCGGTTCCGCGTCGCCTGCACGGTCAAGGGTTTCGACCTTTTCAGCCGATGGCGGTTCCGCCGGCTCCTGAGCCGGTGGAGAACCGGCGGCATCGGTCGTCGAGGCGTCCGGGTCGAGCGGCGATGGGTTGGCCCCGTCATCTGGAGCCGAGGCGGCTTCCTCCGTCTTGGCAGGGTCGGGAGCAGGCTTCGGGCGCTCCCGCCTGTCGGCCTTGTAGCCCAGACCCGCCATGAGGTCCGCGAACTGCTCCAGCGTGCAGCCGGTGATGGAGAGCATGTCGGCCGTCGCTTCGAATCCATCGCGGGCGTCCTGTCCTCGGATCATGTCGGCCAGACGCTCGAGCATATCGATGCGCAAAGCCCGGGCGCCGGCGAGACGATAGCCGGCGCGAGGATAGAACCCTGCGGGCGCGCCGGGCACGGCCGGGATCGTCACCAGCCCGGGCGGCGGCGGCGTCGGAAACTCCTGCAGATCCGCCTGGAGCGACCACAACGCCAGCCGAAGGCGCGTGGGGGCCGGCTTCAACAGCGCGGGCAGGAA
>JBCCPD010000105.1:0-9770 GCA_039025075.1 Pseudomonadota bacterium
CCGGAAGGAAGCAGCCGCAACGAGACCCGCTTGGGTCGCGTTCAGCCTCTCACCCAACCCGCCGCCCGCTTCGGGCGGCGTTTTGGGTTGCGGGGAGCGCCCATGCCCCTCATGGCGGCCGTGATGTTCAAGCTGACGCTCGCGGTTCTGGCCGCGACGGCCGTGGTCAACTGGAGCCGCCGTCGGCGAGCCGCGCCCGCGCTGGGGCGCGGCTGGAGGCCGGCTCTGGCGGGGCTCGCGGCGCTCGAGGCGGTGCTGATCGTCGCGGCGCTGGGCTGGAGCGCGGCGGGCGGGGCCTGAGCCGGGGAGGCTTTCGACGCTGGCGCTCGAACGGGCGGTCGGCTTAGGCTGACGCAGCGTCTTTCGCCCCTGCCGAGGAGCCCCGACATGCCCGAAGACCTGTTTCCCGCCGCCGAGACGACGACGGCGCCGCTCGATCCCGCCGCCGACTACTCCCACGGCGCCGCCTGGATGCAGGGGCGCATCGTCCCGATGTCGGAGGCGCGTCTGCCGGTCAACGACTGGGGCGTCACCCGGTCGGACGCGGTCTACGACGTGGCGCCGGTCTGGGACGGGGCCTTCGTGGGGCTCGACCGCTACCTCGACCGGTTCATGGCCTCGCTGGACTGGGTGCGCATGGAGATCCCGGTGGACCGCGAGGGCGTGCGCGAGATCCTGCACCGGATCGTCGCCGCCTCGGGCCTGCGCGAAAGCTACGTCGCCATGGTCTGCACCCGCGGCCTTCCGCTCATCCCCGGCACGCGGGATCCGCGGACCTGCCGCCAGAACTTCTACTGCTGGTGCGTGCCCTACATCTGGGTCATCCCGCAGGAGGTGGCGGAGCGGGGCGCGCGGCTGTTCGTGCCGACCGGCGAGGAGGCGGTGCGGCGCATTCCGGAGCAGAGCCTCAACCCTCGGGCCAAGAACTACCATTGGGCCGATTTCACCCAGGCGCTGATGCAGGGGCTGGACGAGGGTTACGACACCGCAGCGGTGCTGGACATGGAGGGCAACGTCTCGGAAGGGCCGGGCTTCAACCTGTTCGCCGTGACGGGCGACCGCCTGGTCACGCCGGCCCGCGGGGTGCTGGAGGGGCGCACCCGCGGCGTGGTGATGGAGCTGGCCGAGAGCCTGGGCCTGCAGGTCGAGGCGCGGGCCTTGCCGTTGGAGGAGTTCCTGGAGGCGGACGAGGTGTTTTTGAGCACCACCGGCGGCGGGCCGGCGCCGATCGTCGACGTCAACGGCCGCGTGTTCGGCAACGGCGCGCCCGGAACGCGGACGCTGGCGCTGAAGGAGGCCTATCGGCGCTGGCTGACCGAAGGGCCGGAGCGCGAGCCGGTGAACTATGGCTGAGAGGCGTTCGGCCCGGCCCTCGCGTCGCCTGCGGCGCCGTCGTCGGCCTCGCCCGAACGCCCCCCTGCCGCGTCGCCGATGAACCGGGTCGAGATCGGCATCGTCGAAGGTCCTGCGGACGTCGCCGCGCGCTTGGCCTTGCGCTGGGACGCCTTCGTGCGGGAGCAGAGGGCGCCCGAGGCGGACGAGATCGACGGAGAGGATGCGGCCTGCGCGCAGGTTCTGGCGCGGGTCTCGGGCGAGCCCGCCGGAGCGGCGGGGCTGCGCCGCCTGGGCCGGACGTTGAAGATCCAACGGGTCTGCGTGGCCGAGCGGTTCCGGGGGCGGGGTCTGGGCGCGGACATCGTCCGGTTCCGCGTGGATCGGGCTCGAGAGGCGGGCGCGTCGACGCGGCGCTGAGCGCGCAGGTCGACGCGCTGGGGTTTTACCGGCGTCTGGGGTTTCGGGCGACGGGCGAGATCTACGACGATGCGGGCATCGCGCATCGCGACATGGTCTTGGAGCTGGCTTCCGAGTAGCTTCGGAGGCGCGGGCGCCGCGCCGTTTTTCCGCATGGCTCGGAGACGGACCTTTCACGGCGCTGCCTGAGCCCTGCCGCGCGATCCGGCGACGCCTTCGGCGAGGGGAGTTCGGGCGGGGCCGAGGCCGGACCCGCAGGGACGGCGAGGGCCGGACCGGGCTCACCCGCGGCCCAGCTTGTCGCGGGAGGGCGCGGGTCCTACCCTCGCCCCCGACGGCCCGCCATCGGAGACTCGCGCCCCCATGATCGATCCCGCCCCATGACCGATCCGACGGAGGAGCTGGAGGGGGGGGGCGGTCCGGGTCTGGGGCTAGACCCGCCGGAGGCCGCCGCGCCGGCGCAGGCCGTGGAGGCGACGGGAGCGGGGCCGGCCTATCAGGTTTTGGCGCGCAAATACCGACCCACGACCTTCGCGGACCTGATCGGCCAGGAGGCCATGGTCCGCACCCTGAGCAACGCCTTCGCGGCTGATCGGATCGCCCACGCCTTCATCCTCACCGGCGTCAGGGGCGTGGGCAAGACCACCACGGCGCGGATCCTCGCCAAGGGCTTCAACTGCGTGGGACCGGACGGCACGGGCGGGCCGACGACCGAGCCCTGCGGGGTCTGCGAATTCTGCACCGCCATCGCCGAAAGCCGGCATGTGGACGTGCTGGAGATGGACGCGGCCTCGCGCACCGGCGTCGCCGACGTGCGGGAGATCATCGACGCGGTGCGCTACCGCGCCGCCAGCGCCCGCTACAAGGTCTACATCATCGACGAGATCCACATGCTGTCGACCAACGCGTTCAACGCGCTGCTGAAAACGCTTGAGGAGCCGCCGGAGCACGTCAAATTCATCTTCGCGACGACGGAGATCCGCAAGGTTCCGGTGACGGTGCTCAGCCGTTGCCAACGCTTCGATCTGCGCAGGGTCGAGCCGGAGGCCCTGATCGCCCACCTGGCGCGGATCTGCGAGGCGGAGGGCGCGCAGGTGGCGGCGGACGCGCTGGCGCTGATCGCGCGGGCGGCCGAGGGGTCGGTGCGCGACGCGCTCAGCCTGCTGGACCAAGCGATCGCCCATGGCGCGGGGGAAACCTCGGCCGACCAGGTGCGGGCCATGCTGGGCCTGGCGGATCGGGGCCTGACGCTGGACCTGTTCGAGGCGGTGATGGCGGGGGATTGCGCAGGGGCCTTGGCGAGTTTTTCCGAGCAGCACGCCCAGGGCGCCGATCCGCTGGCGGTGCTGCGGGATCTGGCGGAGATCACGCACTGGATCTCCATGGCCAAGGTGCGGCCTTCGGCGGCGGAGGACCCGACGCTTGGGCCCGACGCTCAGGCCCGCGGCCGGGCGCTGGGCGAGCGCTTGGGGATGCGCGCGCTGACCCGCGCCTGGCAGATGCTGCTCAAGGCGATGGAGGAGGCGGCGGCGGCGCCGAACCCTGCCGCGGCGGCGGAGATGGCGATCATCCGGCTGACCCATGTGGCCGATCTGCCGACGCCCGAGGAGATCGTGCGGCGGTTGGAGGGGCCGGGCGCGGGCGCTGCGTCGTCGCAGGGGCCGCCGCGGGCCGCGTCCTCCGGCGGGTCGGGGCGGTCAGGAGCGTCGGCGGCGGCCGTGGCGACCGCTCCGAGCGCGGGCGCTCCGGCGCCTCCGAGCGGGGCGCCGACCGCGGTCTCGCGGGTTGAAACGCGGGCCGGAGGCGCCTCGGCGGCGCGGGCGGCGCCGGCGCTTTCGGTGGTGGCGCAGGCGGCGCCTGAACCCTTGCGCGAGCCTGAGCCCTCGCCCGAGCCTGCGCGTTCGCCGGAGCCGGCCTCCGAGCCCGAGGCGGAGCTGCCCGAGGCGCTGCGGCCCTATCCCGATTTCGACGCTGTCGTCGCCCTGATCCGCGCCAAGCGCGACATGGCGCTGCTGGTGGAGGTCGAGAACAGTCTGCGGCTGGTGAGCTACGCGCCCGGCCGCATCTCCTTCGCGCCGGCGCCGGGGGCGCCGACGGCGCTGGCCTCGGATCTGGGGCGCAAGCTGTCGGGCTGGACCGGCGCGCGCTGGATGGTCTCGGTGGAGGCGGGGGCCGAGGGCGCGCCGACGCTGGCCGAAACGCGGCGGGCGGCGCAGGAGGATCTGGAGGCGCGGCTGCGCGAGCACCCTCTGGTGCGCGCCGCGCTGGAGGCGTTTCCGGGGGCCGAGATCCGCGCCGCCCGCGGGGCCGAGGATCTGGCCGCCGCCGCGGCCTTCGAGGCGGAGGCGGCCGCGCCGGAGGAGGCGCCGGACACGAACGACGACGACTGGGCCGATTGGGACCCGGTCGACCCCTATGACGCGCGCTGACGGCGCGCCGCGAGACGAGCGGGAGGCGACATGCTGAAGGGTTTGGGCAACTTGGGCGACATGGCCAAGATGATGGCCAAGGCGCAGCAGTTCCAGCAGAAGATGACCGAGGTGCAGGCCTCGATCGAAGCGATGGAGGTCGAGGGCGGCGCCGGGGCCGGCATGGTCAAGGCCTGGGTGAGCGGCAAGGGCAAGCTGAAGCGGCTGGACATCGATCCGTCGATCTTCAATCCCGATGACAAAGAGGTGGTGGAGGACCTGGTGGTCGCCGCGGTCAAGGACGCCCAGGGACGCGCGGCGGAGGCCGCTCAGGCCGAGATGGCCAAGGCCGCCGAGGGCCTGCCGCTGCCCGAAGGCATGAAGCTGCCGTTCTGAGGCCCCCCCTTTTCGGTGCGGCAGCGTTCGACTGGACGGTCGTTCCGCGCTGCGCTCGAACGTCGACCCTGCCCGAGCCGCCTTTGGGGGTTCGGAGCGGCGGGCGGTTTCAGCCATGCTTGGGCGGACGGGGGCGCTTGCTTCGAGCCGGCACGCCTCGGACCGGCTTTCGCCGGGGCGGCGGGCTTGGAACCGGAACAGGTTTTCGGCGGGATCGGCGCATCCCGAGCGAACGCGACCTTGGGTCGAGGCGCGCCGTTGGATCTGGTCGGCGGCGGCGTGGATGCCGTCGCTCGGCCGGGATCGCGGCGGTGTCTGGCGCCGCGAGACCAGCGTGGACCTCCCCCCCCGCCACGCGGGCTTTTTTTGTCGGACGCACGGAAGCGGCGCAGGTCTGCGCGGAGAGGCCACGTTGAGAGAGCGGGCGCGACGCAGGGTCGTGGCAGGTCTTCGCGATGCCTTGACGGCCGCGTCGACTGTTCGGGAACGATGCGCTGACCGCGAGGTCTTTTCTCTCAGCAAATCCAGCGAAGAGCGATGGCCGCCGCCGTTGTGCCGCCGACGGTCGCTCACGACTCGAGATCTTCGTGTTTGTTCCAGCGTAGAGTAAGGGAACGGGCTTCATCTGCCGGGGCCGCCGATATGGACGGACCGGCCCCCTGAAACCGGCGCAAGGCTACGCTCGGACCGGTTCTCCGAGCTGCAGGGGGCGCAGCGATCGGTTGTCGACCGTGCGGGCTCGGCCGCGGGCGAGGTTTTGCGCCTCGCGGATAGATGGCGTTGGGGACGCCGCGGCCTTTCGGCGGTGTTTGAGCTGAGGTCTCGCGGTCCGCTCGAGATTCGTTGATGCGCCCGCATAGGGAGCCTTCCGTTATCGCTCGACCTGAGTTGCCGTTCCGAGTGATGCCGGCTCAGCCCCCAAGCCGTGGGACGTGCCGCGGCCGAGGCGGCGGCTCGGTCGTGCCGTTCCGCTGACAGCGGAGGCGCAGGCGGTTTTCGTTCCGGCCCATCGGCACGGCGACGCAGCCACTCCGCCCTCTCCTGGGACGCGCTGCGGCGAGGACGCCGAGCCCGCTGCGGAGCGTCCTCGGAGCGTCGAACGCGAGGGCTCCGGCCCTGATCGTCTGGCCGGTGCGACGCCATCGGCGGAAGCGGTTCGGCAGCAGGCATGAAGGAGGTTGCCGAAGCGCCTGGTCCAGGTCTGCGCCGTCAAGCCGCGCGGCTCATCGCCTCGAAGGACGGATTGCGAGAGGCTGGTCGCACGGTCCGCGCGAACCGCTTTCCTTGAGATGTCCGCGAGGCGACGTTCGCCTCGACCGCAGGGTCGATCGAGGACCTGCCGAGGCTCATCCTGCTTGACGTGCGGATCTGGTCCGATGCGGCCGCGCTTCAGCCGGGCGCGCCCGCGGGGATCATGAGCGCAGCAGCAAGCGACGTGTCGATCGTCGCCGACTTGCCGTCGCGGGTTGACCGGGACGCCGGAGCTTGGTTGTCCATGACCGGCGAAATTCGGCCGCTCTCGCCTGCCATGGTGCAGAAACGTCACGTCGAACACCGTCTGGTCGGCGTCGCCGTCGCAGAGGGTTCCGCCTCAACCTGCTGGGGCATCGGCTTGCGCTGCAGTCGGCCGATGGGCGGCATGATCCAAGCGACGTCGGACCGCAGTCGTCGAAATGACAGGTCGGCGTGCCATCGGCCTTGCAGGACGCTCTGAGCGACGTCCTGCGGGGTCGTCGGAGGCGTCGGAGCGCTGGGTCTTGCAGGCTACGCGCGAAGCGGAGGCCCCGCCCAAAAATGCGAAGGCTGTTTTGGCGGGTGGGTTGAGGCGTTCGGTCCAGACAAAAGCGACGCGACGCTGAGGCAGGCGCGGCGCTCGGTCGCTGGCGGCTTCGAGGGACCGCGGAGCGACCTCGCCTTCGCGGCTGATCAAGGTGTCCGTGTCTAGGTTGACGGCGAGGGGCGGAGGGCCGTGAGACGTTGGCGGACGCAGGCCCCGCGGGCCGGACTTGGTTGACCTCGCTGTCCGGGGCTCTGGGAGGCGGGCGGCCGCCCATGCGCTGATGAGCGACGCGCCGGCTGCTTGCGTTGACAGAGGGGGGGAGACTCCGTCGGCCGTGCCTTGAGACGACGCTCATCATGGTTTTGGAGCATGCGGACCGTGTTTCCGAGTAGATCTGCTTCGCGGCAGGCGGTCGCTTGACGTCGGAAAGCTTTGGCGAAGACGCGCCGGTCGGGGTCGAGGTCGGGCGGGGCTCCGGACCTGTCGCCGGCCCCACGGCGTCTGGTCCGTCTCGCTTGACTGAGCCGCGGGTTCTCTCGCGACCGCGTCGCCCCCGGCCATGTCGTCCAAACCTCGAGCGCGCCGCGGCGCTCCTCCGCGGTCCGCGGGGGCGGCCCGACCCCTGGCTGGCGGTTCGGCGCGCGGCCCTCCGCCAGTCGGCGGCCAAGAGCCGCTGCGGGAGATCGAGCGAAGGCGATCCGCCCGCGTCCGTCCTCGACATCCGCGTCCGGCGGCGGCGCCAGCCGGTCCGGCGTCGTCCCGATCGGAGCGGCCGCCGCAGCCGACGCTTCGGCGCTCAAGCCGCCCGATAGGCCCGTCGCTACTCGCGGCGCAGGAGGCGGTCCGTGATCCAGGCGGCGGGGCCCCTGGCGCGGGCGGAGGCGCGGTAGCGGTCTCTTATCGCGTCGCGGTCGTAGCCGGTCTCGATCCAGTCGAGAAACGGAACGCCGGCGGCCTCGGCGCGGGCGGCCTCCTGCAGAAACGCATCGAGGACGCCGGTGGGGCCGGACGACAGGTGGCCCCTTGCGAGGGAGAGCTCGGAGGCGGCCGCGTCGGCCGAGGCGCCCTCCATGACGATGCGCCACAGGGCCGCCATCAGGCCGGCGCGGTCGGCGCCGGACTTGCAGTGGAACAGCACCGGCGTCTCGAGGCCTCGCATCAGGGCGACGAGCGCGCGCAGCTCCTCGCGCGACGGCAGATCGCGCGAGCGCAGGACCGCCCGGCGGAACGCCACTCCGAGGCGGGCGCAGGCCTCGCGCTCCAACGGGTAGGAGCCGAAGAGGACGCCGCCGCGCAGGGAGACGACGGCGCGCAGACCCGTGCGGCGGGCGAGGCGGGCGATCTGTCCGGGCAGCGGCTGGGCGGAGCGCCAGGCGCGCGGGGGGCGCGCCTCGCCGATGGGGTGCAGGTTGAGGTAGACGGCGCGCAAGGCCCCGTGATCCACGAAGAGCATGTTCAGCCAGGCGCGAAGGCGATGGGCCCGGGAGCGGAGCTTTCCGTCCCAAAGGTCGCGGGCGCGGGCGCGGCGGGAGGCGCGGCGCGCGTCCCGGGCGCTGGCCGGCGCGGCTTGGGTCAGGTCGGGACGCAATGGGTCCGGACGCGCGAGGTCCAGCTCCTCGGGGCGTTGCGGGGGCGGCGCGGTCATGGCGCGGGCCTAGGGGGTTTGCGGCGGAGCGTCAAATCCGGCGCGGCGCGCGCCTGCCGGGGACGGGTACGGGGACGGGGACGCCGGGCGGGACCGACGCTGACGCCCGCAGGGCGGCGGCGAGGGCCCGAGCGGCGGCCCGGCCCTTGGGCTCTGGCAGGGGTTGGGCGGAGGCGGGCGCGCGTGCCATGGTGGCGGTCGGCCAAGGCGGCCGCAGGGAGACGAGATCATGGGCGTTCCGGAGGTGGAGTGGGCGAGGCTGAAGGCGCACGAGCTGAGGACGCTCGCGGCCGAGAGCGCGGCGGTGATCCTGCCCATCGCCTCGATCGAGCAGCACGGGCCGCATCTTCCGGTGATGACCGACGCTCGGCTGGGGCATGAGATCGCCGTGCGCGCGGCGCGCAAGGCCTGGGCGGCCGGCGCGCCGGCGGTCGTCGCGCCCGTGGTCTGGTCGGCGTTGAGCGAGCACCACATGCCCTTCGGCGGCACGCTGTCGGTCGGCCACGCGACTTTTCGGGCCCTGATCATGGACCTTGTGGACTGCCTCGGCCGGCACGGCTTCCGGCGGGTTCTGATCTCCAACTCCCATGGCGGCAACATCATCGCCATGCAGCAGATCGCCGACGAGCTGGGCGGCCGCCGCGACGCGGGACCGGCGGTGGCGACGACCACCTATGCGGCCGAGGCGGCGGAGGCCTTCGCCGCTTTGCTGGAGGATCAGCCCGGCGTGCAGCATGCCTGCGAGGCCGAGACGTCGATGATGCTGGCCGTGGAAGAGGCCTTGGTCGACGCCTCGGATCTCGGCGCCTTGGGGACCGAGGCGCCCGGTCGCGGCCTGTCGGTCGGCAAAGGGACTTTTCGATGGCGGCCGTTCGAGCATCTCACGGCCGACGGCGTCATGGGCGTGCCGGCGAGGGCGACGGCCGCGAAGGGCGAGGCGCTGCTGGAGGCGGGCGCCGAGGCCGTGGCAGCGTTGCTGACCCACGCCGAACTCTGGGCCCCGTCTGAGGACCGGCGCGGCGAGGGCGTGGCCGGGGTTCGGTTCGCGCCATGAGAGGCGCGGGAGGCGCGCCGCCGGCGCCTGCGACTTGACCTGCCGCGACCCCGACGGACCGCCGCGCCGTCGTCGAGACGTCGGCGAAGAGGCTTCGCGCCGCGGCGGCGCGGCAGGACCCGATGGCTGTTCTGGACCGCGACCGGCGCGGCGCCTGCTGGGAAAAGCGGCGGAGATGTGGGCGATGGAGGGCGACCCTGGCGGGATGACGCGCGGCGCGGGCCGGACGCCCGAGCGCCGCGCGACCGCTCAGGCGGACCGAGACCCAGCGACGGCCCGCGGAAATGCGACCGGGGCGGTGGAGGCGACGACCGGACTCGCTACCATTTTTCTTAGCGACTGGAACGCCTGGATAATCGAGTGTGAGTTTGAGTTGCGTGTCGTACTTCGTGGCACCCTTATGCTATCTGGATTGCGTTTCGGTCAACCGTCGGACGTCGGCCAGCATCGGCCTATTCCGTCCTCGAAGTCAGGCGGAGCGCACATTGGCTATTCCCTCATCCTACAGTGACGGCGGATCACATCGCGACCCCGGTTTCTCTCGATGGGTGGTGCGGGCGTTGGCTCCCGGCGCTCTCTCTGTCCTTATGTGTCCACGAGTTGCGAACAGGGGGCGTATCCTTGTTCGAGCGGGGGGGGAACGATTGCGCCGCTGGCCCAGGCACAAGCTGCGCAGGCACCTCGACCCGCGACTACCAAGGCAATGCCTGGAAGTATGTCAACAAAGGCAGCTGC
>JBCCPD010000106.1:0-9706 GCA_039025075.1 Pseudomonadota bacterium
AAACGACCGCGGAGCCTTCGAACCGGCTCAGCGCTTCGCCGAGCGACTGAGGAAGGCGAACCAAACCGCGTGCGGCGAGCGCTTCCGGCGCCATCTGAGACAGGTCTTCGGAGGTGGGATCGGGCGGGGCCAGGCCATCTTCGATGCCCTGCGCGCCGGCATGAATCAGCGCCGCGAGAAGAAGGTGCGGGGAGGCCGCGGCATCCGCGGCCCTGTACTCCATGTTGAACTGGCGCGCGATCGCGTCGGGCTCGCTCGCGGTCACGGGACAGATGCGCAAGGCGGCTTCTCGGTCGCGATATCCCAGGTTGTTGTAGGCGGCGCTCCAGCGATGGGGCGTGAGGCGCAGATAGGATATGTCGGACGGGGCGGTCAGCGCGAGCAGGTCGGGCAGGCGAGCCAGGATGCCGGCCGCGAAGCTTCCGGCCGCCTTTGACAGCCCGCCGGGCCCGTCGGGCGACCATGTGGCTGGGCGGCCGTCGCGGTCGCGCAGGCTCATATGAACATGCACGCCGTTGCCGACCGAGGCGGGATCGAGGATCGGCGCGAAGGTCACGGCCTCTCCCATCGCCTGCGCGACGAGCCGCGTCAGCTCACGCAGCATCACCGCCTCGTCTGCCGCGCGCAGGGCGGCGGAAGGCGCGATGGTGATCTCGTATTGGTTCGGCCCGTACTCCTTCATGAAAGTGTCGGGCGTGACGCCTGCGGCTCGCAGGGCGGCGCCCAGCGCCTCGCCGAAACGCCGGCGGGCGGCGAAGCCTAGGAAGCCGTAGGCCTCGCCCGCGGGCGGACCCCCGGAGGCGAACTGAAACTCGTGCTCGAACGCGGCGGTGACCGAGAGACCGGCGACCCGGTCCAGCCGCTCTATGGCGGATTTCAGAAGAGCGCGGGTGCAGCAGCTCCACGGCGCGCCGTCCAGCTCCCGTATGTCGCCCAGCATCATCCGCGCCGCGCCGGCGTCGTTGGGAAGGGCGACGTCGAAGCCGGCGGCTTCGTCGGGAACCAGGACGAGGTCGCCCAGAGCGCCGAAGGGCCCGTCGGGGATGGTGTCGAAGCAGGTGATCATCACGTTGGTCGGCGTCCAGCCCACGCCCTTGGCGCGGCGCGAGGCGAGATCGGCCGCCGGAAAGGCCTTGCCGCGAGTCTTGCCCGCCACGTCGCTGGTCGCAACGAAAATCAAGCGGTCGGGATCGGTCATGGGTCTGGGTTCCGGGCGAGAAACGGACGTCTACGCCAGCGGATCGGCCCGCCCCGGCCAAGTCAAGCCGCGGTTGACTTGCCGCGCCGCGGGTCGAAAGTCCGCTCATGAGCATCGAGGCGTCGCATAGCGGGACGGAGCCGCGGTCGCTGCTGGCGGCTGGAGACCCCGCGCCGGTCGAGGCGATAGAGGGCGCCGCGGGCCATCCGCTGCTGTTGGTCTGCGAGCACGCAGGGCGGGCGGTTCCGGCCGTCTTGAACGGCCTGGGCCTGGCGCCGGAAGCGTTCGAGGGCCACCAGGCGTTCGACATCGGCGCGGAGGGCGTGACCCGGGGCCTCGCCGCGCGGCTGGGCTGCGCTGCGGCGCTGCAGGCTTACAGCCGGCTGGTGATCGACTGCAATCGGCCGCCTGGGGCCTGGGACGCTATGCCGGCCGTCAGTCATGGGCTGGAGGTTCCGGGGAATCGCGCGCCCGAGCGCGCCGCCCGGGTGCGGGAGATCTTCGAGCCGTTCCAAGCCGAGGTCGCGCGACTGGCGGCCGCGCCCGGACGGCGGCTGCTGATCTCGATCCACAGCTTCACGCCGCGCCTGGGCGGCCGGTCGCGGCCTTGGCAGATCGGGCTCTGCTACCGGCGCGATGCTGAGACGTCCGGGCGGCTAGCCGCCGCGCTGACGGCGCGGGCGCCCGACCTCGTGCTGGGGATGAACCAGCCTTATCCGATCGACGACGCCGCGGACTGGTTCGTGCCGATTCACGGCGAAGGCACGGGCGCGCCCCACGCGCTGATCGAGATGCGCAACGACCTGATCGCCGCGCCTGAAGGAGAGGCCCGCTGGGCCGACCTGCTGGCGGACGCGATCGAAGACCTGATCGAAGGATCCGCCCCATGCTGACCCGGGACCTGCCGCTCGACCCCGCCGCTTCGGCGCTGCTCTACATCGACGTGCAGAACTACAACGCCCGCCGGGACGGGGGCGAGTGGGAGGGGATGTCGGCGCAGGATTTCGAGGCGAAGCTGGGCTGGTTCTTCGAAGAGTTCGAGGGGCGAGTGCTGCCGAACATGCAGGCGGTGCAGCGGGCGGCGCGGGGCGCGGGGGTCGAGGTGCTCTATACGGTTATCGAGAGCCTGACGAAGGACGGGCGGGACCGCAGCCTCGACTACAAGATCACCGGCTTCAATGTGCCGAAGGGCTCTTGGGACGCGCAGGTGCTGGAGGCGATCGCGCCGGGCGAGGACGAGATCGTGCTGCCCAAGACGTCGTCCTCGGTCTTCATTTCGACCAACATCGACTACGTGCTGCGCAATCTGGGGGTGCGGCAGGTGGCGATTTCGGGTCTGCTGACGGACCAGTGCGTGGAGAGCGCGGTGCGCGACGCCTGCGACATGGGGTTTCTCGTGACCCTGGTGACGGATGCCTGCCTGACCTATTCGGCGGAGCGGCAAGCGAATTCCTTGAGCGCCATCAAGGGCTATTGCCGGCAGGTGACGACGGCCGAGCTGATCGCGGAGCTGGGCGGCTAGCCCTCGCGGATCAGGAGGCAGCCGCCGGGGTCCAGGCGGGCGGTCTGGCCCGGCAGGACGAGGGTGGTGGTGGTCGCCTCCTCGACGATGAGGGGGCCCGGCAGCGGCTGGTCGAGGGGCAGGCGGTCTCGGTCGTAGACGGGGCAGGGCGTCCAGCCGGCTTCGGGGCTGAGCCAGACCTGTCGCTCGCCTTTGCGCGCGGCGTCGAGGGAGCGGCCCTCGGGCGAGAGGGGGGCGAGGACGGCGAGGCCGGTTTCGAGGCGGGCCTCCAGGTGCAGGCCGGTGATCTCGATCTCCGCGACGTCGAGGCGAAAGGTGTAGGCGCGCTCATGCGTGGCGTGAAACCCTTCGGCGAAGCGGGCGGCGTCGTCGCCGGGGCCCCAGGGGGCCATGACGCCGTGCTCCTGGCCGGCGTAGCGGGCCTCCAGCGCGCGGGTGTGGGTGACGGGGCCGGCGGAGGCGGCGGCGAAGTGGGCCTCGGCCTCCGCTTCCAGCGCGGCGAAGCGGTCGGCGGCGCCAGCCATGGCTTCGGGGTCGAGCGGGGCGAACCAGGTGGCGCGGAAATCGGCCCGCGGCTGGGCGGCGAGCATGCCCCACGCCGAAAAGATGCCGGGATGAGGCGGGGCGACGGTGGTCTTGACAGAGAGCTCTCGGCCCAGGCGCGCGGCGAGGGCGGGGCCGGCGCCGCCGCTGATCACGAAGGCGGCGTCGCGAGGGTCGCGGCCGCGCTGCACGGTGACCAGCTTGAGGGCGTTGTTCATGTTGGCGAGGGCGATTTCGACGACGGCGTGGGCGGCGGCCTCGACCGAGCCTTGCAGGTGGTCGGCGAGCGGCTTCAGGGCGTGCCGGGCGAGGGCGACGTCGAGGGGCACGTCGCCGCCGGCGAAGGCCTGGGGGTCGAAGATGCCCAAGGTCACCAGCGCGTCGGTGACCGTCGGGTCGGTTCCGCCGCGCCCGTAGCAGGCCGGACCGGGGGTGGAGCCGGCGCTGCGCGGGCCGACGCGCAGGGCGCCGCGGGGGTCGAGCCAGGCGATGGAGCCGCCGCCGGCGCCGATCTCGACGATGTCGATGACGGGGGTCTGGATGGGGTGGCCGGGGGTCAGCCGGGTTTTTTCGAGCTTGTAGGTGTCCTCGACCCGGATGCGGCCGCCTTCGATCAGCGAGCATTTGGCGGTGGTGCCGCCGACGTCGAGATGCAGGACCTCGGTCTCGCCCAGCAGGCGGCCGATGGCGGCGGCGCCGGCGACGCCGCCGGAGGGGCCGGATTCGACCAGCGCCAGGGGCGTGCGCCGGGCCTGGGCGAAGGCGGCGACGCCGCCGTTGGAGAGCATGGCGTAGCGGGGCGCGCGGATGCCGCGGGCATCGAGTGCGTCCTCGAGCCGTGCCAGGTAGCGCTGGAGGATGGGCTGCACATAGGCGTTGAGGGCGACGGTGGAGGCGCGCTCGTACTCCCGCCACTGGCGCGAGATCTCGTGGCTGGCGCAGACGGTCGCCTCGGGCAGGGCGGCGGCGAGGGCGTCGGCCGCCGCGCGCTCATGCGCGGGATTGGCGTAGGCGTGCAGGAAGACGACGCCGACGGCCTCGACGCCGGCGGCGCGGCAGGCCTCGGCGATGGGCGCGAGGTCTTCTTCGTGCAGGGGCGCGACCACCTCGCCGCGGGCGTCGAGGCGCTCGCGGACTTCGAAGCGCAGGTCGCGGGGGATGAAGGGCTCCGGCGAACGGGTGCGCAGGTTGTAGAGGTCGGGTCGGTTGCCGCGGCCGATGGCGAGCACGTCGCGAAAGCCCGCTGTGGTGACGAGGGCGGTCTTGACGCCTTTGCGCTCGGTGATCGCGTTGATGACGGTGGTGCCGCCGTGGACGAAGTAGGCGGCGGAGGTTGCGTCGAGGTCTTCGCGGGCGGCGGCGGCCTCGATCACGTGGAGGACGCCGCGGGAGGGGTCGTCGGTGGTGGTCAGGCTTTTGCCGACGGTGAGGCGGCCCGTGGCCTCGTCGTAGGCGACGAGGTCGGTGAAGGTGCCGCCGACATCGGTGGCGAGGCGGATCATGACGCGGGCCCCCGGCCGGGATAGGCGGCGCGGGCCTCGTCTGCGGTCAGGAGGCCCTGGGCGACGTCGCGGGCGATGTCTTCGGGCGCGCGCTCCGCCGGCGGACCCCAGCCGCCGCCGCCGCCGGTGACGATGCGCACCACGTCGCCGCGGGCAGTGGGCAGGCGGGCGATGCGGGCGTGGCTCTGCGGCGCGGTCCCGTCCGCGGGGACGTGGATCAGCGCGTTGACGGAGCCTTCGGCGCCGCCGCCCATGCTCCAGGGGCGGGTGACGCCGCGGCCGTAGCTGCAGTGAACCACCGCGCCGTCGGTCAGCATCTGATACTCGCGGATCAGGCCGTAGCCGCCGCGATGGCGCCCGGCGCCGACGCCCCCTTCGGCGTTGTAGCCGTAGCGCAGGACGCGCAGGGGGAACTTGGCCTCGATCACCTCGATGGAGACGTTGTTGGTGTCGCCGTTGGTCAGGGCCATGAGGGCGCTGGCGCCGTCCGCCTCGTCCGTCGCGCCCCAGCCGCCATGCTGCGGCTCCACATGGATGAAGGGCCGGCCGCCCTCGTCGAGGCCTGAGACGTAGGTGGCGCAGAGGCTGGAGTAGGGGCCGGCCGAGAAGCGCTCGGGCTTGAGGGGGGCGAGGGCCTTCCAGACGAGCTCCGAGGCGTGGACCGAGCCCTCGTAGTACCAGCCCGTGGGCGAGGGTTTTTCGGCGGTGAAGACCGTGCCGGGCGGCGCCGTGACCGTGAGAGGGCGGAACCAGCCGTCGTTCGAGGGCGCGTGTGGGGCGACGAGCGCCTTCACGACCGTTTTGACGGCGGAGTTCAGCGCGCCGCGGGCGCAGTTGATCGGGCCGGCGAGGGCGGTGGGGCAGCCGGTGAAGTCCGCCTCGATCCGGTCGCCCTCGATGGTCACGGCCACCTGGATGGGGAACTGGTCGTCCGTCACGCCGTCGCCGTCGATGACGTCGGTCGCGCGGTAGGTTCCGTCGGGCAGGCTGGCGATGAGGGCGCGGGCCTCGGCCTCGGACCCGTCGAGGATCGTTCGGAAGGCGGTTTCGAGAGCCTGGGCGCCGTAGCGCTCGACGATCTCGGTCACGCGTCGGCCCGCGATGCGGACGGTGGCGAGCTGGGCGTTGAGGTCGCCCTGGGTGACGTCGGGCAGGCGCACGTTCTCGGTGATGATGGCGGTCAGCTCGGCGGAAAGAACGCCCTGGCGCACGATCTTGACGCCGGGCAGGCGCAACCCTTCCTCGAAGATCGAACCGGCATCAGGCGCGACCGAACCGGGGACGGAGCCGCCGACGTCGAGATGGTGGGCCACGTTGATCGCCCAGGCGACGAGGGCGCCGCCGGCGAAGATCGGGCTCACGATGGCGAAGTCGCAGGCATGGGTGCCGCCGGCGAAGGGATCGTTGGAGAGGAGGACGTCGCCCTCGGCCACGTCGCCCTCGAAGCGCGCCGCCAGCGCCTGCACCTGGGCGCCGAAGGTGCCGGTGAATAGGGTGATGCCGTTCATCTGAGCGACGAGCTCGCCCGAGGCCGTGAGTATGCCGCAGGCGAAGTCCAGCACCTCGTAGATCACCGGGCTCATGCTGGTGCGGCCCATGACGAGGCCCATCTCGTCGACCGTGGCGAGGAGCTTGCCCTCGATGATCTCGACCGTCACCGCCGAAGCCGCGTCCTGCGCCATGCCGCGCCCCCCCTCGATTCGCCTGGGATCACGATAGGCAGGCACGCGCCGACGCGACAGGCGGCGGGCGCGAACGTTCGGGTTCGAAACGAGTTAGAGGCTTTTCAACCGGCCGGCGGCGCGGTTTGATCGAGGATGGGAGTTAAGGAGGGTGCCATGTATCGCGAGGCGGTGGATCTGAACTGCGACATGGGCGAGGGCTACGGCCACTGGACCTATGGCGACGCGCCCGATGCGGCGCTGATGGACCTGATCAGCTCGGCCAACGTGGCCTGCGGCTTCCATGCGGGCGATCCCAACGTGATGAACGAGATGGCGCGCCTGGCGGCCGAGAAAGGCGTCGGGCTGGGGGCGCATCCGGGCTATCACGACCTGCAGGGCTTCGGCCGCCGCGTCATCGGCGCCCCGCCCGAGGAACTGGTGAACGACGTGATCTACCAGGTCGGCGCGATGCGCGAGTTCGGCCGGCGCCACGGCGTGCCGCTGCAGCACGTGAAGCCGCACGGCGCGCTCTACATGACCGCGGCCAAGGACGAGACGCTGTCGAAGATGCTGGTGGAGGCGCTGATGGCCTCGGCCCCCGACGCGCCGCTCTACTGCATGGACGTGTCGATCACCGACAAGGTGGCGCGCGAGATGGGGCACCCGACGATCCGCGAGTTCTTCGCCGACCGCGACTACGACCTGAGCGGTCAGATCGTCTTCGTGCGCCGCCAGCGGCCTTTGGAGCCCGAGGAAGTGGCCGAGCGCACGCTGCGCGCCTGCGTCGAGGGCAAGGTGAAGACGGTGGAGGGGGAGGACATCTCCATCCAGTTCGAGTCCATCTGCTTCCATTCCGACACGCCCGGATCGCTGGCCATCGGCACGGCGGTGCGCGACCGGCTGCTGGAGGCGGGCATCGCCATGCGCGGGCCCGGCGAGCTGCTCGCGGCCGCCTGACCCTCCCTCTTCCCCGCTGCAAGGAGCCTGACGAATGGCCACCGAACTGCGCTCGCCGCTGCCCGGCACCTTCTATCGCAAGCCCTCGCCCGACGCCGATCCGTTCGTGGCCGACGGCGCCTCGGTCGCCGCGGGCGACGTGATCGGGCTGGTCGAGGTCATGAAGACCTTTCATGAGGTGAAGGCCGAGACGGGCGGGTCGAACATCGCTTTTCAGATCGAGAACGAGTCGCCGGTGATGGCCGGCGCGGTGATCGCCTTGGTCGAATGAGCGGCGCGGTCGATCCCGCCGGCAAGGCGCTGTTCATCGCCAACCGGGGCGAGATCGCCGTGCGGATCAACCGCGCGGCGAAGGCGCTGGGCATGGAGGTGGTGCAGGCGCATTCGGATGCGGATGCCGACATGCTGGCGGTGCGGCTGGCGGACCGAGCGGTCAACGTCGGGCCGGCGCCGGCGAAGCAGTCCTACCTGGATGTGGCGCGGGTGGTCGCCGCAGCGGTCGAGGCCGGAGCGGATGCGGTGCATCCGGGCTACGGCTTTCTGGCGGAGAACGCCGGCTTCGCCGACGCGGTGGAGGCGGCGGGGATGCGCTTCGTCGGGCCGACGGGCGACACGATCTCCCGCATGGGCGACAAGGTGGCGGCGCGGGAGGCGGCGCAGGCGGCTTCGGTGCCGACGGTTCCGGGCTCGGACGGGCGGGTCGAGGACGACGCGGCGCTGGCGGCCGTGGCCGCCAACGTCGGCTTTCCGGTGATGGTCAAGGCCGCGGCGGGCGGCGGCGGGCGCGGCATCCGCGTGGCCGAGGACGCCGAGGATCTGGCGCGGCTGGCGCCCCAGGCGCGGGCCGAGGCGGAGGCGGCCTTCGGCGACGGCGGCCTTTACGTGGAGCGGCTGGTGCGCGACGCGCGCCATGTGGAAGTGCAGGTGCTGGGCGACGGCGCGCGCGCGATCCATGTGTTCGAGCGGGAATGCTCGTTGCAGCGGCGTCGCCAGAAGGTGTGGGAGGAGGCGCCGGCTTTCGGCCTGCGCGAGGAGGTGCGCGAGGCGCTGTGCGCGGCCTCCGTCCGGCTGACCGAGGCGGTGAGCTATCGCGGGGCGGGGACGCTGGAGTACCTCTACGATCCTCGCACCGAGGAGTTTTTCTTTCTGGAGATGAACACCCGCATCCAGGTGGAGCATCCGGTGACCGAGATGGTCACGGGCGTCGATCTGGTGGCGGAGATGATCCGCATCGCCTTCGGCGCGCCGCTGTCGCTGCGCCAGGAGGACGTGCGGCTGAACGGGCATGCCATCGAGGCACGGGTTAACGCGGAGGACCCCTCGAAGGGGTTCATGCCGTTTCCGGGCGTCTGCAGCGGGCTGGAGGCGCCCGACGGCGTCCGCTTCGACACGATGCTCTACGACGGCTACGCGATCCCGCCCTTCTACGACAGCCTCATCGGCAAGCTGATCGTGCATGCCGAAACGCGCGAGGCGGCGCTGGCGGCCATGCGCGACGCGGTCGCCAGGACGCGCATCGGCGGGTTGCCTACGACCCTGCCGCTGCACGCCGCCATCGCCGCCGACGCGGACGTCGCGGCGGGGCGCATCCACACCCAGTTCCTCGAGCCCTGGCTGGAGGCCAACCCGATCGGCCCCGCCTGAGGGCGACAAGGAGGCGAGACCCGATGAAAACCCGATACAGCTTCGGCGGCGACTCACACGTCTTCGTCGAAATGGACGAGAAGATGAGCCTCGACGCCTTCTTCAAGGCGATCTCCATGACCGAAGCCGCGCGCGGCGCCGGTCTGCCGGGCGTGATCGACATCTGCCCGGCCAACGCCTCGTTCCAGGTGCGCTTCGACCCGGACGCGATCACGCCCAACGAGATGATGGCGGAGCTGAAGAAGCTGGAGGCCGCGGCCGAGGACGCGCCCAAGCGCATGACCACCCGCATCGTCGAGGTGCCGGTCTACTACCAGGATCCCTGGACCCATGAGACGCTGATGCGCTTTCGCGAGCGGCACCAGGACCCGTCGGGTTCGGACCTGGACTATGCCGCGCGCATCAACGGCTTCGACGATGCGGCCGGTTTCATCGAGGCGCATCACTCGGCGCCCTGGTTCGTGTCGATGGTCGGCTTCGTCTCCGGCCTGCCGTTCCTCTATCAGCTGGTGGAGCGGGAAAAGCAGCTGGAGGTGCCGAAGTATCTTCGCCCCCGCACCGACACGCCCAAGCTGACCGTCGGCCATGGCGGCTGCTTCGGCTGCATCTATTCGGTGCGCGGCGCGGGCGGCTATCAGATGTTCGGGATCACGCCGATGCCGATCTACGATCCGAC
>JBCCPD010000107.1:0-9652 GCA_039025075.1 Pseudomonadota bacterium
CTTGTCCTTGAAGGCCTGGTCCCCGACCGCCGTCAGCTCGTCCACCAAGTAGACGTCGAAGCGGATGCCCATCGACACTCCGAAGGCCAACCGCGCCTTCATGCCCGACGAATACACCCGCAGCGGCTGATCCAGAAACTGGCCCAGCTCCGCGAAATCCGCCACGTAATCGGTCAGCGCCTCCACGTCCACGCCGTAGATCCGCGCCACGAAGCGCAGGTTCTGCCGGCCCGTCATCTCCTTGTGGAACGAACCCGAAAAACCCAGCGGAAAGCTCACCCGCGCGTCCCGCACGATCCGCCCCCGATCCGGCTTGATCGACCCGGCGATCATCTCCAGCAGCGTCGACTTGCCCGCCCCGTTGCGCCCCAGCAGCGCCAGGGACCGCCCCCTCGGCAGGCTCATCGTCAGATCATGCAGGATGATCTTTTCGCCGCGTTTGAGCCGATAGCGCTTGGAGACCTGTTCGAAGCGGATCATCGGCTCACCGGTCCATCAGCCGCTCATCCAGCCGCCGCAACATCAGCAGACCCAGCAGCAGCGTCGCCATCCCGCAGACGCACACGTAAAGCAGGTTGTCCTGCATCGGATCGTAGGCCGGGTAGACCCCCGCCCTGAAGGCCGAAACCACATGCGCCAGCGGGTTCCAGCCCTGCAGCTCCTGCAGCCCGGAGGGCAGAACCTCGGGGATGTAGAGCACGCCCGAGATGATGAAGAGCGGCCGGTTGATGATGTTGAACACCCGCTGATAGGCCGGAAACAGCGGGAACAGAACCGCGTTGAACGTGCCCATCCCGAAAGCGAGCAACGTCGCCGCCGCCAAGGCCGGCGCGATATGCCCGAAATCGATCTGCACGCGCTGCCCGGTCCACAGGATCGCCAGGCTCAGGATCACGGAAGCCACCATGATGTTGGTCAGCGTCTGCAGCGTCAGCCGGGCGAACAGCGCATCATAGGTCGTCACGTTCGGGTATTTCAGCAGCGAGGAATTCGCCTTGATCGCCGCGAACAGCTCCTGCGCCGTGACGCGGTAGAAGTTGAAGCTCAGGAACCCCGTGGCGAAGAAGACGAGGTAGGTCTGCCCCAGATCCGGCTGACGGCCGATGGCGGCGAAGGCCACCGACATCACCGCGATCATCCCCGCCGGCTCCGCCACCGCCCAGAAGTAGCCGCCCGTCGCGGCGCCGTATTTCGTCGTCATCTCCCGCCTCAGCATCGCGCCGACCACCCGAAGGTGCACGCGGAACGGGGAGGGATCTGACCGAGGCTGCGTCTGCATGGCTGAAATCGGCTCGGGCGGGTTGCGGGCGAAAAACACGATGGAAGGGAGCGAAGCGTCGAAGCTCGGCGAAGCCGTGCGGTCTACGGCGTGCAAGACCGGATCCGCTCGGACCGTTCTTTTCGATCTGCGGCGCATAGCACGCGCGCGGCGCGATGGCGAGCCGGTCGACCCGTTCGAGGCCTCCGTGCCGAAACTCGGTCACGATTTGGTCACGCCCCTCGCCCTATCAAGACCCCGTGGGTGCAGCGTGCGAGGGGTCTCCAATGAACAAACGCCACGGTCCGACCGGTCCGCTTCTGACGCTGGCGCTCGCCACGGCGTTGGCGGGACCGTGCTGGGCGCAGCAGGACGCCGCCCGAGGGTTTTCGGTGTCCGAGCGTCCGATGGCCGCGCCGCCGGCCCGCTCGCCGCTCGAGCAGCATCCCTGTCTCGACGCCCCCGGCTGCGGGCGCGCCGACGCCATGCCTCTGATGCCCCACGCGGCCCCGGGCCTGAACGCGCCGGACGACGATCCGTCTCCCGTGCCTCTGCCTGCGGCGCTCGCTCTGCTCGGCGGCGCCATGGCCGCCTTCGCCCTTCTGCGCCGACGGCCGGCCGACGCCTGACCGAGCCGCCGCAGGCCTCCCCCGCGCCGCGCTTCGCCGGCCGGCCGGGCTCGGCGCGCACGAGGCGCATCGCCCTCCACCGCCCCGACGAACATGGCGACGAACATGCCGACGAGCGCCATTGACGTCGGCGCGGCCGCGAGGCAGCAAGGCCGCCAGGCTTCGTCCGGCACGAGGGGCAGATGACTTTCAGGACCGCCGTCGCGGCGCTCGCCGCCCTCTTGCTCGCCGGTTGCGCTTCGGCGCCCAAAAGCGGGCCCAGCGCCGCCGCGGTGATCGAAGCGGCCGAGGACCCCGCGACCACCGTTCTGCCCTACGCCTTCGCGCCCCTGACCCCCGACGTGGTCGGCGCGCTGGAGACGCGGCGCCTCGCTCCGCCGCCGGATCTCGTCGACCAACCCGCCGCCGCGGCCCAGCGCCTGCGGGTGGGCGATCTGGTCGCCGTCACCGTGTGGGAGCCGGTGGAAGGCGGCCTTTTCTCCGGCGGAGCGGCGTCGCCCAAAGGCTCCGCCTTGCCGGTCCAGCGCGTGGCGCCCGACGGGACCATCCGCGTGCCCTATGCGGGGCTCGTGCGCGCTTCGGGCCGCACGCCCGGCTCCGTCTCGACGGCGGTGGAGGCGGCGCTGGCGGGCAAGGCGATCGATCCGCAGGTTCTGGTCACCCTCGCCTCCTCGCCCGTCAACTCCGTCACCGTGATCGGAGACGCCGGCCGATCCGCCCGCGTCGGCCTCGCGGATGTGGGCGAACGGGTGCTCGACGTGGTCGCCGCCGCCGGCGGGCCCGACGCGCCGCCGCACCGCGCCCTGATCCGCCTGACCCGCGGCGAGGTCGTGGCCGAGGCGCATCTGGCCCGCATCCTGCGCGAGCCGGCTCAAAACGTGCTCGTCCGGCCCGGCGACGTGGTGGCGGTCATCGACGACGGCCCCGCCTACACCATTCTCGGCGCCGCCAATCGGCCCGCCCGCGTCGCCTTCCCGACCGAAGCGCTGGCCTTGGACGAAGCGCTCGCCTCGGCCGGGGGCCTGTCGGACCGCCAGGCCGATCCCGGCTCCGTCTACATCTTCCGCTACGAGGAGGCCGAGGTGGTCCGCGCCCTGGGCCTCGACGCCCTGGACGAGCCCCTCGCACCCATCGTCTACAATCTCGACCTGACCGATCCGGGCGCCTTCTTTCTGGCGCGCCGCTTCGACATCCGCGACGAGGACATCGTCTACGTGGCCAACGCGCCGCTGGCGGACGCGCAGAAGGTGCTCAACGCCCTGGCCACCGGACTCTCCCCCGCCATCGCCACGCTGCGCCTGATCGACAACCTCAACAACTGAGAGGCGCTCTCAGGCCTCTCCGTCGTCGGCCAGCGCCTGAAACCGCTCTCGCGTGACGGCGAAGGCGACGACCTTCGCCTCTTCGTCGCAGATCCGGCGGTACAGCGCGCGGCCCTCATGCATCGAGTCCATGTTGTTCCACTGCAGAAACGTCCCGCCCTGGTCGCGGGTCAGCGCCGCCAGACGCGCGATCAACGCCCGCGCCACGCCCTTGCGCCTCGCCCAGGGATGCACCGCGATGTCCTGCAGATAGCGCCCGCGCTGCGCGAAGGCGGTCTCATAGGCGAACAGATGCAGCGCCATGCCGGCGACGCGCCCGTCCAGCTCCGCCACCAAGGCCCGCAGGTCGGTGTCGGGGCTCAGCACGTCCCGCCGCACGAGCTCCGGCGTCATGGCCCCGGCCCCGTCGCTCACCCGCTCGCCCACCAGATTGGCGAGCGCCGCGATCTGCTCGGCGTCCTCGTCCTCGGCGATGCGGATGGCGATGCCCATGGCTCGGACCCTGCCGTCGCGACGCGCTCCCGTCCACCCTGGCGCGAGCGCGGTCCTCGGGGGCGTCGAGCCCCCTCGGCCCGCCGCCGGCTCCGCCGTCGAGGCGCCCCCGATCGGCGTCCGCGCTCCGGCGCCCGGAAACGCGAAGCGGCGCGCCCGAAAGCACGCCGCCACATTTCGCCTTATTGTTTTCTCACGTTTTCAGCGTCTTGGTCGATGTGCAAGCTTGCACACCCCCGCCCGACCCTCAGACCAGCTCTCGCCCGGCCCTCAGGCCAAGTCCCTGACGTCCGTCAGGCGACCTGTCACCGCCGCCGCGGCGGCCATCGCGGGGCTCAGCAGATGGGTCCGCCCTCCGCGCCCTTGCCGACCCTCGAAGTTGCGGTTGGAGGTAGAGGCGCAGCGCTCGCCCGGCGCCAGCTGGTCCGGGTTCATGCCCAGGCACATGGAACAGCCAGCCATCCGCCAGTCGAACCCGGCGGCCTTCAGGATATCGGCGATCCCCTCCTGCTCCGCCTGGGCGCGCACCAGGCCCGAGCCCGGCACCACCATCGCCCGCACGCCGTCCTTGACCCGTTTGCCCTCGACCACCTTGGCCACCTCGCGCAGATCCTCTATCCGCGCATTGGTGCACGAGCCGATGAAGACCGCGTCGACGGCGAGGTCCTGCAGCCGCGTGCCCGGCGTCAGGCCCATGTATTCCAGGCTCCGCTGGGCCGCCGCCGCCTTGCCGCCCTCGAAATCCTCGGGGTTCGGCACCACGGCGGTGATCGGCAGCACGTCCTCGGGGCTGGTGCCCCAGGTCACCACCGGCTCGATCTCCGCCGCGTCCATGATCAGGGTCTTGTCGTATCGAGCGCCTGCGTCCGAATGCAGCGTCTTCCAGTACTCCAGCGCCATCTCCCAGGCCGCGCCCTTGGGCGCATGCGGCCGGCCGCGCACGTAGTCGAAGGTGGTCTGATCCGGCGCGATAAGGCCCGCTCGGGCGCCGCCTTCGATGGCCATGTTGCAGACCGTCATGCGCCCTTCCATGCTCAGGCTCTCTATGGCCTTCCCGGCATACTCGATCACATGCCCCGTGCCGCCCGCGGTCCCGGTGCGCCCGATCACGCTCAGCGTCAGATCCTTGGCCGTCACCCCGACCGGCAGAGCCCCATCGATGCGCACCAGCATGTTCTTCGACTTTTTCTGGATCAGCGTCTGGGTGGCGAGCACATGTTCCACCTCGCTGGTCCCGATGCCATGCGCGAGCGCCCCGAAAGCGCCGTGCGTCGCCGTGTGGCTGTCGCCGCAGACGATGGTCATGCCCGGCTGGGTCAGCCCCTGCTCCGGCCCGATGATATGCACTATGCCTTGGCGGACGTCGTCCACGTCGTAGATCTCGATGCCGAAATCCTTGGCGTTCTTGCGCAGCAGGTCGACCTGGATGCGGCTTTCCTCGTTCTCGATCCCGTCGGCGCGGTTCAGATCCGTCGGCACGTTGTGATCGGGCGTGGCGACGGTGGCGTCCGGACGGCGAACCTTGCGCCCGCTCTCGCGCAGTCCTTCGAAGGCCTGGGGGCTCGTGACCTCGTGCACCAGGTGCTTGTCGATGTAGAGGACGCAGGTCCCATCCTGGCCCTCATGGACCAGATGGTCGTCCCAGATCTTGTCGTAGAGCGTTCTAGGCGCGTCTTGCGAGGCGGTCATGGCGGAGCTCTCCCGAGCTGTTGTTTTCGGAGGTCGTCGACATCGGCGCGAAAGCGGAGCGGAGCGGCGCGGCGCTCAGCGCCGCGGAGGCGCCGCCGGACCGCGCCCGTGAAACCGCCACGGCAGCCGCGCGCGATCGGCGATATCGAGGATCCTCACCATGGCCTGGTCATAGGCGCGAGGAACGCCTACGGCAAGCGTCGGGCCCGCCTCGGCCGTCGGACGGCTCAAGCGGGAGAGCGGGCGGGACCGGCCTCGAAGCGGTCGCCCTCGCCCGGCCTTGGTCGAGCGCCCGGTCAGGAGGGCCCGTCGCCGAGCGCCTCATACCAGTCGAGCGCGAGGCCGCTCCACCCTGCAGGAACCAAGTGTCCGCCGTGGAACAGCGCGAACTCCAGGGCCGAGCCCGGCCGGCAATCGGTCCAGCGCCTCAGCCAGAAGACGGTCTCGGCCCCCGCTCGCGCATAGGCGTCCGGGTCGTCCCGCCCGCAGCCGTTGGCGGCGCGCATCAAGTCGAGCCCGCGGAAGACGTCGCCTTGGGTGATGCGCCCGCCAGCGACGCTGCGCCCCTCCAGCGGCACCACCGGATCGGTCCAGCCGTGGATGTGAAGCATCCTCACCGGTCCGTCGCAGGCCTGCGGCAAGGGCCGCCAAAGCAACCCGGCGATGGGCGCGTAGGCGTCGAAGGTCCTTGGCGCGTCGCAGGCCACGCGCCAGACCATCATTCCGCCCCCTGAAAAGCCCGAGGCGACCATGCGCCCGCGATCCAGCGGCGCCCGGACCGCCGCGTCCTCCGCCACCGCCGCCAGGAACGCCACGTCGTCTCGGCGCCGGGTCGAGGCCCTCGAGTTCCACCCCCCGCCCTTGTCGCCCTCCCGCCGGGGCATGCCTTGGGGCGCTATGACGGCGTAGCCGCGCTCCAGCAACGCCTCGCGCAGTCCGTCATTGGCCATGGTCCGGTCCGCCCGGCCGCCCCAGCCATGCAGAAAGACGACCGCCGGATGCGGCCCGTCTCCTTCCGGCAGCGCCAGATGGTAGCGCCCCTCGCCCCAATCCCCCGCGATGGCGCAGGGCATGTCCGGCGCGGCGCACGCGGCGGCGATCGAGGGCGAAAGCGCCGCGGCGGCGATCAGCGCCGCGAGCGCGGCGAAACGGGGCAGGGCGGGCATGGACGGTCTCCGCTGGCGATGTCGCGGCGAACCATGGAGCGAAGGCGCGCGCTTGGCCATCACAAGCCCGAGAGATACCGGCCGCCCACAGGCCCGGCAGCGCTGCGACGAGGCGCGGAGCGCCCCCGGTTCTCCGCCAGCGGAGAACGGCGAGCTCCGCTCGCGCGCGGCAGGGTCGCGCCAAACGCAACCGTCGGTCTCCAGAGGTCTTAAAGCCACCCTGCGCGCCCTCTGCGCGAAAACCCGCTCAGCCCTTCCGCGCGACCAAGGTGAAGCTCTGCGGAATCCGCGGCAGACCCTCCGGCAAACGATAAAGCCCGTCCTCGCCCTTCACGGTCAGGCCTGGATACATGTCCCAGACCAGCCACTCGTGCTCCTCCAGCCGCTCCAGCGTCAAGCCGGCCTCCAGCACGCCGCCGACGATATCCGACATGGCGTGGATCCACTCATGATCGCCCCCCTCGGGCAGCGGGTCCTCGTCGCCCGAATAGCTCTGCGCCTCCTCGAAGCGCAGCGGAGCCGCCCGCGGCGTGCGCCAGTCGTAGCAGAGCTTAAGCTCCCCTTCGACGACGTCGAGCATCTGGCAGAACGGATGCCCATCGCGCAGGAACAGCCGCCCGCCCGGGGCCAGCAGCGCCGCGCAGACAGCGGCCCAGCGGCCGATGTCCGGCAGCCAGTTGATCGCCCCCCAGGTGACGTAGACGAGATCCCAACGACCCTCGCCCAGGACCGCGGGCGCGTCGTAGACGTCCGCCTCGTGAAAGGTCGCCTCCAGCCCCGATTTGGCCGCCAGCGCCCGCGCCTGCCGGATCGCCTCGGCCGAATAGTCGAGTCCCGCGATCTCCGCCGCCCCCAGCCGCTTCAGCCGCAGGGTGTCGAGCCCGAAATGGCACTGCAGATGCGCGACCCGCTTGTCCTCAAGCGGTCCCAGATCGCCCGCCGAGGCGGCCTCCAGCTCCGTCTCCCCATCGAGGAACGCCTGCACGCGGTAGAATCCCGACCGGTCCGCGGCGTGGATCCTCGCCCGCGCGTCCCAACGGGCCCGCGTCTCCGCCATCCGCGCCGCGATGTCGCCAGGCGCCGCCTCCACCATGGTCCGTCCTCCTCTTTCGCCGCCCCGAACGCGAAAGGGCGGCCCCCGCGGGACCGCCCTTTCGCGTCTCGTCGCCGGTCGGCGCCGCGCCTATCGCTCACCGGGCAGCGCGCGGCCGCCGGACACGCCGGCCTTGGGCTTGAAATTGGTCTTCTCCGCGATGCGCGCCGATTTCCCGCGGCGGGAGCGCAGGTAGTAAAGCTTGGCGCGCCGCACGCGCCCCCGGCGAACCACGGTGATCGCGTCGATGTTCGGCGAGTGGATCGGGAACACGCGCTCCACCCCCTCTCCGAAGCTGATCTTGCGGACGGTGAAGCTGCCGCCGATGCCGTTGCCGCCCTTGCGGCCGATCACGACGCCCTCGAAGTTCTGCACGCGGGTGCGCGTGCCCTCGGTGACGCGGTAGCCCACGCGCACGGTGTCGCCGGCGGTGAAGTCGGGGATCTCCTGGCCGAGCTCCTTGGCGTGCTCGAGCTCCAGCTGCTGAAGCAGGTTCATTTCGGTCGTCCTTTTCCGGGCGGGACGTGTGCTCCCGCGTTCTCGTTTCCGCCCGAGCGCTCCAGCTCTCCCTCCGGGCTCGACCCCTCCGCGTCGGAGAGCGCCCGCCAGAGATCGGGTCGTCTATCTTTCGTGAGCCGTTCGGCCTGCTCCCGCCGCCAGCGGTCGATCTCGGCGTGATGGCCGGAGAGGAGAACCTCCGGTATCGCGCGCCCGTTCCACTCGGCGGGTTTCGTATAGTGCGGGGCCTCCAGCAAGCCGTGGGAGAAACTCTCGTCCTCCACGCTGCCGGCATTCCCGAGGACGCGGGGAATAAGCCGAACCGTCGCGTCGATCAAGGCCATGGCGGCGATTTCTCCCCCCGTCATGACGAAGTCGCCCAGACTGAGCTCCTCCAGCCCCCGCGCCTCCAGCACCCGCTGGTCCACGCCCTCGAACCGCCCGCAGAGCAGCGTGACCCCCGGCCCCTCCGCCAGCGCCCGCATCAAGCCTTGGGTCATGGGCCGTCCCCGGGGCGAGAGGTAGAACGCTGGCCCGGGCCTCGGCCGCGCCGCCAGGGCCGCGTCGACCACGTCCGCGCGCAGCACCATGCCTGGCCCGCCCCCCGCCGGCGGGCCATCCACCGTGCGGTGCTTCCCCAGCCCATGGGCGCGCAGATCCACCGTCTCGAGCGCCCAAAGCCCATCCTGCAGCGCCTTGCCGAGCAAAGACGCGCCGAGCGGCCCGGGAAACATCCCGGGAAACAACGTCAGGACGGTGGCCCGCCAGGCGCCCTTCACCGTCGCCTCCGCCGTCAGGTCCCGGGGCGTGGACGACGCCTCGATGGAAAGGCGCCCGTGGGAGCGGGTCGGCAGCGTTCTCTGAGCGCGACGCGGCGGCTCCTCGCTCATGACCCGGCGCCGTCCTCACGCGCCGCGTCCTCGGTCTCGGTCTCGGTCGAGGCGACTGGGAACACCCCCTCCGGCGGATCGGCGACGATGCGGCCGGCCGACAGGTCTATGGTGGGAACCGCCTCGCGGGTGAAGGGCAGCAGGGCGGGCTGCTTGAGGGTCGGGGCGACGACCTCCAGCAGATCGCCGGCCCCGAAGTCGTGGACGGCGCGCACCCGGCCCAAGGCCGCGCCGGCGGGGTCCACCACGTCGAGACCGATGAGATCGGCATGGTAGAACTCGTCGTCAGGCAAGGAGGGCAGCGCCCCCCTCGGCGCATAGAGACGCGTTCCTTTGAGCGCCTCCGCCTCCTCCCGCGTCCGCACGCCGCTCAGGCGCGCCGCGAAGCCGCCTTTGACCGGGCGATCGAGCCGCACGTCGTAGGAGGCGCCGGCCGCATCGATCAGCGGACCGTACTCCGCGATCCCCTCGGGGTCGGCGCAAAAGCTCTTCAGCCGCACCTCGCCCCGAACGCCGAAAGCGCCGGCGACGGCGCCGACGCAGACATGGTCTTCAGGCTCGCGCTCTGGCTCGGCCACGGCGATCTCTTGCGGTCAGGCGGCGGCAGGGGTCGGC
>JBCCPD010000108.1:0-9591 GCA_039025075.1 Pseudomonadota bacterium
CCGCTGACCGCCATGGCCATGTTCGACCTCGTGCGCCAGGCCAAGGCCAACAGCTTCATCGCCACCGCCGCCGCCAGCCAGCTCGGCAAGCTCCTCGTCGGCCTCGCCAAGGACGAAGGCATCCCCTGCATCGCCACCGTCCGCCGCGATGCCCAGGTCCAGCGCCTCAAGGACAAAGGCGCCGCCGAGGTCCTCGTCACCACCGCCCCCGACCTGATGGACCGCTTCGCCGAGGTCTCGCGCCGCCTCAAGCCTCGCGTCATGCTCGACGCCGTCGGCGATCAGACCGTCGCCGACCTCTTCTTCGCCATGCCGAACGGCGCCCGCTGGGTGAACTACGGAAAGCTCGCCACCGAGCCGCCCGCCCTGACCCAGCTCGGCCAGCTCATCTTCATGCGCAAGCGAATCGAGGGCTTCTGGCTCACCCAATGGATGCGCGACACCCCGCCCGAGGACCAGATCCGCGTCGTGCAGGAAGTGCAGGCCCGCTTCGCCGATGGCCTTTGGAGCACCGACGTCGCCGCCGTCCTCTCCCTGCCGGAGGCCATGGAGCAGCTCCCCGCCAAGCTGGCCGAGCCGGACGGCAAGGTGATGATCAAGCCCTGAGGCCGATCGCCCCAGATCCGGAACCCCACGCGCCGACCCTGTTTTCGGCCGACCCTGACTTGGCGGTCCTGATTTCAGCGGCGCCGAGCCCCCCGGCGCCGCCGCCGCCCGGAACGAACGCATGGGCGGCGACGGCGTGGTGGAACGGGGCTTCTACGCGCGACGCGCCCGCTCCTGCGCATCTTTCCCCAGGCGCCGGGGCCGGCGCCGCGGCAGAGGGAGGACGCGCAGACTCGTCTCCACCGCGATGCAACATTGCCATGCCGCCCCTGAGGCCCGCGTGACCCGCGCCATCGGCTTCCATTCAACTAGAAGGCGAATTCGCGGCGCATTCACGCGATTGCCGCAACCTGGCCTCTGCGTCATTCTGACCACGCCCGAACGCGGGCGCGTAGCGAGGGAGGCCCGCGCATGGCCGATGAGAAGACCTTCACCCTGGGGATCACCATGGCGGGGGCGATCTCCGCCGGCGCCTACACCGCCGGGGTCCTCGATTTCCTCTGCCGGGCGCTCGACGCGCACGACCAGCGCTTCTCGGACGGCGAGGTGACGCACCGCGTGGTCCTCAAGGCCATGAGCGGCGCCAGCGCCGGCGGCATCTCGGCCGCCCTCGCCGTCGCCGGCCTCGTCGAAGGCCCGCGCCCTGGAACCCGGGTCTTGAAGGTCGGCGAGGTCGAAGGCGATTCGCAGGGCTACGAGATCTTCCTGCGCCCCTTGCATGAAATCTGGGTGGAGCGGGTGGACCTCTCCCAAGGCGGCCGCGACGCGCTGCTGTCGACCACCGATCTCGCCTCCGGCAAGCTCAAGTCTCTGATCAACTCGGACGTGATCGACCGGCAGGCCCGCGCCACGCTCGAGCCGGTCGCCTGGGACGGCGCAAAGCGCGGCTGGCTCGCCAAGGATCTGGAGATCTTCATCACCGCCACCGATCTCGACGGCACCCCCTACATCGCGCCCTTCGAGGCCGAAGGCGCCCGCGGCGCCGGCCACGCCATGGCCCAGCACTCCGTCGCCCGCCATTTTCGCGTCTCAGGCCTCGGCGCCGCCGAAATCCCCTCCCCCTGGCTCGACATGTGGAAGGCCGACGGCGTGCCGCTGGAGCTTCCCGCGAAGAACGAGCCCGTCCCCTTCCACCCGGCCCGCGACGAAAAGATCGGCTCCATGTGGTCGGAGCTGCGCCTCACCGCCTTCGCCTCCGGCGCCTTTCCCGGCGGTCTCGCCAGCCGCTACATCCACCTGCGCGCGGACGAGATCATCCCCCCCGAAGGCGGCCGCGGCCGCGGCGGGGCCATGCCCTTCGACGACATCGACCCCGCGAACCGGCCCCGCCCCGCCTCCGAGTTCTTCGCCGCGCCGGAGCCGAGCTTCTTCACCATGCAGACCGTCGACGGCGGCGTGTGCAACAACGAGCCCTTCGAGCTGACCCGCTTCGCCCTCCGGTCCGAGGAAAACGGCCGCCTCGTGCCGAACCCCCGCACGCCGCGCGAGGCGGACCGCGCCGTCATCATGATCGATCCGTTCCCCGAAGGCCCCGAATACGACCCCCAGGCCGAAAAGCCCTCCGCCGACCGGCTCCTCTTCGCCTCCATCGCCAAGCTGGTCCCGACCCTCCTGAACCAAGCCCGCTTCAAGCCGCTGGAGCTGCGCGACGCCGCCGACATCCGCGTCCGCTCCCGCTTCCTGATCGCCCCCTCCCGCCGACGCCGCGGCCGGGGCGCGAACGACGAGCTCAAGGACGCCCACCGCGACAGCCGGCGCCGCCGCCGCCTCGGCCGCGACGAAAACGGCGACGGCCGCCGCGAAGGCGCCAAAGGGGCCGAGGCCATCGCCTCGGGCCTCCTCGGCGGCTTCGGCGGCTTCCTCAACGAGGACTTCCGCAAGCACGACTTCATCCTCGGCCAGCGCAACGCCCAAAGCTTCCTGCAGCGCGTCTTTGTGCTGCACCCGGAAAACCCCGTCGTCGCCGACACCGTCGCCGCGGCGAGCGACGATCAGCGGGCCGACTGGGGCGACAAGGTCCCGATCCTGCCGCTGCCTCCGCACCTGGCGGACCCCATCGCCCTGCCGCCCTGGCCGCTGATGCCCGCTCCTCTGTTCCGCGCCGTGCGCGACGCCTCGGGCCGTCGCCTGCGCAAGGTCGTCGACGTGCTGCTGGACGGCTCGTTCAATGGCTTCGGCAAGTTCGCCGTGAAGCTCGCCCTGTCCTTCGGCCTGCGCGGCCGGCTCGAGACGCGGGTCAACGACGCCATCAAGAAAGGCCTGCACGATTGGGAGCTGTTCTAGGGGGCGCCCCGACCGGGCGCCCGACAAATGCCCGACGCTTGCCCGACAGTGGGCCGACAGATGCCCGACGCCGGCCCGACCGGCGTCCCGACGCCCGCCCGACGCGAGCCCGACAGGGACCCGACGAAACCCCGACGCCGGCCCGACGCTTGCCCGACGCCTCCGCGGCCTTAGGATCGCCTCCAACCGCAACGAAACGGGCGCCCCGAACCGCGCCCCGACCCCGTCCGAGGAGACGTCCCCATGGCCCTTCCCCCCGTTCTTCAAGGCCTCCGCGTCCCCGTCGTGGGCGCCCCGCTCTTCATCATCTCCAACCCCGACCTGGTCATCGCCCAGTGCAAAGCCGGCGTCGTCGGCTCCTTTCCGGCGCTGAACGCGCGCCCGGAACCCCAGCTGCATCAATGGCTTGAGCAGATCACGACCGAGCTCGACCGGCACAACCAAGCCAACCCCGACGCCCCCGCGGCCCCCTACGCCGTAAACCAGATCGTCCACCGCTCCAACGACCGCCTGATGCACGACGTCGAGGCCTGCGTGAAGTTCAAGGTCCCCGTCGTCATCACCTCCCTCGGCGCCCGAGAAGAGGTCTACGAAGCCGTCCACTCCTACGGCGGCATCGTCCTGCACGACGTCATCAACGATGTATTCGCCCGCAAAGCCATCCAAAAAGGAGCCGACGGCCTCATCGCCGTCGCCTGGGGCGCCGGAGGCCATGCCGGACAGCTCTCCCCCTTCGCCCTGATCCAGGAAATCCGCGAGTGGTTTCAAGGACCTCTGCTGCTGTCGGGTTCCATCGCCACCGGCGATGCGGTGCTCGCGGCCCAGGCCATGGGCGCGGATCTGGGCTATATGGGGTCCCCGTTCATCGCCACGGAGGAGGCCCGCGCCACCAAAGAGTATAAGCAAGGCATCGTCGACGGCCGCGGCGAGGACATCGTCTACACCAATCTTTTCACTGGCGTGCATGGCAATTACTTGCGCAGCTCCATCGTGAACGCGGGTCTCGATCCCGACGACTTGCCGGAGAGCGATCCTTCCAAGATGAATTTTTCGGGCGGCTCCGCCAAGGCCAAGGCCTGGAAGGACATCTGGGGCTGCGGCCAGGGCATCGGCGCCGTCAAGGCGGTCCAGCCCGCCGCCGACGTCGTCGCCCGCCTCTCCCGAGAATACGACGCCGCCCGCGCCCGCCTCGGCCTCCCCTCAGGCGCTGTGGCCGCCGCCGCCGAGTAAGGCGACCGTTCCGAGAGCCCGGCCCTCGGGGGGATCGACCCCCCTCGGCCCGGCTCGGCTGCGCCTCGGGGCGCTCTGCTCCGGGCGCGGCTCAGGCGGCGAGACGCAGGATCTCCCGCACGTCCTCGGCCGAGCGCAGCCGGCGAGGGTTCGTCTGTCCCCAGATGTCCTGCGCCATGTGCTCGGCGATGGCGTGGAAGCGGTCCTCGCCGACGCCGACCTCGCCGAGGCTGCGCGGCTGACCCAAGGACCGGATGAACCCGTCCGCCAGCTCCGACGCCGGCGTCTCGGGCTCCCCGAACGCCTCCGAGATCGCCCTTTGCCGCGCCGCGACCGGAGGCTCCTCGGCGTTCCAGCGCATCACCGCCGGCGTCATCACGCAGGACGTGTGCCCATGCGGCACGCCGCAGAGTCCGCCCAGCACGTGCCCGATCGCATGGCTCGCCCCCATCGGCACGCCGGCCACGATGGGCATCATCGATTGCCACACGCCCATCAGGCAGGCGAAGCGCGCGGATAAATCCTCGCCGTCCGCCTTCGCCCGCTTCAGCCCGTCCAGCAGAAACCCCAAGGCCAACCGCGCCTGCCCGTCCGCCACGGGGTTGGAGCGCAGCGCCTGCAACGTCTCGAAGGCATGGTCCAAGGACCGCACCCCGGTGCTCAGAAACAGCCATTCGGGCGTATGACGCGTCAGGCTTGGGTCCAGCACCACCGCCGCCGGCGCCAGCAAGCGGTGCAGGTAGCCTTGCTTCGCCCCGCTCGCCGGCTCCGTCGCGCCGGCCAGCGGGTTGAACTCCCCGCCCGACAGCGTCGTCGGCGCCGCGATCACCCGCAGGACCGGCGGCGCCGGCGGCGCGTCTGGCTGGGCGCCGTAGCGGATCGCCTCCATCCCGGCGGCGTCCTCGATCCCGTTGGCGATCACCCAAGGCACGATCTTGGCGCAGTCGATCACGGAGCCGCCGCCGACCGCGACGATCAGGTCCGCCCCCGCCTCCCGCGCCGCCCTGGCCGCCGCGACAACGTCCGGCCGAGGCGCATGCGGCGCGATCCCCGCATGCGTCCCTGCATGCCGCGGCCCCAACGCCGCCTCGATCCGCGCGATCTCCTCCGTCCCTTCCGACAAAGTCTTCGAGGCGATCACGAAGACCCGTTCGGCCCCCCGCTTTTCGGCCAAGCCCGCAAGAGCCTCCGCCGCAGGCGTTCCGTAGACCACCGCCTCGCAGGCCGAAAGCGCATGGGTTCCGCAGGGCAGGGGATCGGTCATCTCAGGGGGCCTCGCCGCTCAACCGCGGCTTCGCCGGCCGCGCGGCAAGCATTGCCGCCGGCGGCCCCGCGCCTCAAGAGCCGCGCTGCAAACCAGGGCGCCCGTCCCCGGGCGCGCCGGGGAGGGCGGGCGGGAGGCGGGCCCGGGGACCGGCCCCGCCGGGGCCGATCAGAGCCGCCGCCGACGCAAGGTTCAGCGATTGCGCGTGCCCGCGAACCGCCCGGCCTCCGCCGCCGCGCGCTTGAGCGCCTGCGCCTTGTTCACCGTCTCCTGGAACTCCGCCTCGGGATCGCTGTCCCACACCACGCCGCCGCCGGCCTGCACGTACATCGTGCCGTCCTTCACCACGGCGGTGCGCAAGGCGATGCACATGTCCATCTCGTCGGCCGCCGAGATATACCCCACGCCCCCCGCGTAGACCCCGCGTTTTTCCGACTCGAGCTCGTCGATGATCTCCATCGCCCGCACCTTCGGCGCGCCCGAGACCGTGCCCGCCGGCAGTCCCGCCAGCAAAGCCGCCAGAGCGTCCACGTCCTCCCGCAGCTCCCCTTCCACGTTGGAGACGATGTGCATCACATGGGAATACCGCTCCACCGTGTAGGTCGCCGTCGGCCGCACCGTGCCGATCTTCGCGACCCGGCCGACATCGTTGCGGCCCAGGTCCAGAAGCATCAGATGCTCCGCCCGCTCCTTCTCATCGGCCAGCAGATCCGCCTCCAGCGCATCGTCCTCCGCCGCCGTCGCCCCCCGCGGCCGGGTCCCGGCGATGGGCCGGATCGTCACCGTCCCGCCCCTCACCCGCACCAGGATCTCCGGCGAGGCGCCGATTACCTGGAAGCCGCCGAAGTCGAAGTGGAACATGTACGGAGACGGATTCGTCCGCCTCAGCGCCCGATACAAAGCGAAGGGCGGCAGCGGAAACTCCACGGCCCAGCGCTGCGACGGCACCACCTGAAAGACGTCGCCCGCTGCGATGTAGTCGCGCGCCCGCTCGACCATCTCGCGATAGCGCTCGGGCGAGGTGTTCGACACCGGCTCCCCGATCGGAAGGTCCTCGCCGGCATCCCGGTCCGTCGGCACGGCGCGATCCAGATCGGCGACCACGTCCGACAGCCGCTCGGCCGCCCGCGCATAGGCGGCCCGAGGGCTCTCTCCGCTGTCCGGCCAGACCGGCGTGACGAAGGTCACCTCGTCCTTGGCGCCGTCCACCGCCGCCACGACCGTCGGGCGCATCATCACCGCGTCCGGCAGTCCCAATGGATCGGCGTTGGGCTCCGGCAGCCGCTCCACATGCCGCACCATGTCGTAGCCGAGATAGCCGAAGAGCCCCACCACGCCAGGAGGCAGATGCGGCGGCAGGTCGATGCGGCTCTCGGCCAGCACCGCCCGCAGGCTCTCCAGCGGCGGCATCCCGTGCGGCTCGAACGCATCCGCGTCCCAGCGGGCGGAGCGGTTGATCTCCGCCAGGTCCCCCCGGCAGCGCCAGATCAGGTCCGGCTTCATGCCGATGAAGCTGTAGCGGCCGCGGATCTCGCCCCCCGTCACGCTTTCCAGCACGAAGGACATGGACCGCGCCCGCGCCAGCTTCAGCATCAAGGAGACCGGCGTCTCCAGGTCCGCCGGCAAAGTGACCCACAGGGCCTGGGCGCGCCCCTCACGGGCGCCTCGCTCGAAGGCGTCGAAATCGGGGGAGATGCGCATGCGCGGCTCAGTAGCCGCCGCCATGGCCTCCGCGCAAGGCGTTGATCGCCTGCTCCAGGTTCAGCGTGTTCACCGTCGGCGCCATCCGCTCCTGCACCGCCGCGCCGTAATAGGCGTAGAGGTCCTGCGCTACGCCGCCGTCGACCGCCTGGCGCACGCCCTCCAGAGCCCGCGCCGCCATGCCCTCCACCAGGTCGGCCGGCGCGATCGCGCTCAACCGCGCCGCCACAGCGCCCTCCGGCGTCGCGCCCGACGCCACGGCGCCCTCGGCCTCGGCGCGGTAGAGCGACGGCACGGCCTCGGCCGGCAGCTCCGCCCCCGCCTCGGCCTGGCGCAGGGGACCCGTCTCGCCGGCCGTTCCGCCCAGGTCGAGCGCCACGGCGGCGGCCTCCTCGCCCGCCGCCAGGCGCGAGGCGGCCGTCTCGGCCAGCGCCAGCACCGCCTCGCGGCGCTGCGCCTCGGCCCAGTCGAGCATCGCCTGGGCGCGCACCTCGGACAGCGGCCGCACGGCCGCCTCGACGATCTCGTCGACCCGCACCAGCACGAAGCCGCGGCCCGCCTGGATCACGTCGCGCTCCTCGCCCGGGCGCGCTTCGAACGCCTCGGCGATGAATTCCGGCGCGGCGGCGAGGCCCAATCCGCCGCCCTCGGCCCGCGTCACGGGCCCCGCGCGCAAGGGCACGGCCGCATCGGCTGCGATCTCCTCCAGCGTCGCGCCCGAAGCGAGAAGATCCGCCGCCTCCTCGACCCGTTCCGCCGCCAGGGCCTCGGCGATCTCCAAGGCCAGCTCGGCCTCGATCTCCGCCCGCGCGTCTTCGAAGGGCGTGGTCCGCGCCGGCAGCACCGCCGAGACGTTGTAGAGCGCGGGTCCGAACGCCGTGGGCGCCGGACCGGCGACGCCCAGGCCGGCGGAGAAGACCGCCTCGGCCCCCTCGCCCAGATCGGCGCGCACCGCCTCGCCCTGGTCCATGTCCTCGGGCGCCAGCCCCCGTTCGGCGCCGATCTCGGCGAAGCTCGCCTCGCCCGCCTCGATCCGAGCCTTGGCGGCCTGAGCCTCGGCGTCGTCGGCGAAGACGATCCGCTCCACCGCCCGCCGCTCAGGGAGGTCGTAGCGGTCGATCCGCGCCTCGTATTCCGACCGGGCGTCGGCCTCTGGCACGTCGACCTCGGCGGTCAGAGCCTCGGGGTCGATCTCCAGCCAGACCGACATCCGCCGCTCGGGCGCCTTGTAGCGCGCGCTTTGCGCCTCGTGCCAGGCGATCAGCTCGCCCTCGCTTGGCGCGCCTGGGTCCTCGGCGGCGGCGAGCGGCAGGCGCACCGTATCGAAGGACCGCGTCTCGAACTCCTGCGCGATGATCGCCTCGGCCAGGCCCGGCGTGCCGGTCACGCCGCCCGCGATCCCGGCCGCCACGCGGTCGCGCGCCAGCGACCGTCGCAGATCCGCCTCGAACCGCTCCACCGTGAAGCCCAGCTGCTGAAGGATGAAGCGGTATTGCTCCTGATCGAAGGTCCCGCCGAGACCCTGGAAGGACGGGCTGTCCAGCAGCGCGTCGCGCACCCTGAGGTCCGTGGCGCTCAGCCCCAGCCGAGCCGCCTCCTCGTCCAGCGCCGCGTCGCGCACGATCCGCGCCAACAGCGAATCCGGCACGCCGAGGGCCACGGCCTCGTCCACCAGGATCGGCCGGCCGGCCCGGCGCGAGATCGCGTTGATCTCCCGGCTCAGGGCGGTGGCGTAGTCCTGCACGTTGATCCGCTTGTCGCCCACCTGAGCCACCCGCGCGCCGGAGCCGCCGAAGGTCAGATCGCCCACGCCCCAGACCGCGAAGCTGATGATCAGGAGGGCGAAGAGACCGCGGAAGACCCAGGTCTTGGCGGCGGCGCGCAGCAGATGAAGCATGTGAACCTCGGGCGAGGAGGACCGGAAAGCGGGTGCGCCTTCCGTGCTAGACCGCCGCCGCCTTCAGGGCAACGCCCGCCGCCCCGCAGCTCTCATCCGCGCGAGCGGAGGCGGCGTCCATGTGATCGAGCAGCGGCTCCAGCAGGTGCGCGGCGATCCAGCGCGCCGCGGGAACCGCCACCCCGTCCCCCGCCAGCTTGTAGGCCTGGGTGTAGCCTTCAGGCAGGCGATAGTCGTCCGGCAGGCCCATCAGCCGCGCCGCCTCCCGCCCCGACAGCAGCCGCAGCCGCACCCGCCCGTCCGGCTCGCAGATCACCAGCGTCTGGCGCGACGAGCCGCCCGCCGGCGTCCTCAGGCACCCGGCAAGGTCGAAGCGCACCTCGGCCCTTTGCACCGTCCCTTCGGCCGAGGGCCGCATGCGCCGATAGAGCGTCCCCGCCACGCGCCGCCCGCTCGCGCGGGCCTCGGCCCGCGCCGCCTCCAGCCGCGCGCGGTGCCGCGGCGCCATCAGCGCCAGGATCGCCTTGGTCTCGGCCGCCGTGCGCCAGCGCGGCGCGCCCGCGTCCTCCACGATGTCGCCCAGCTGCAGGTTGCGCCCCGGCGGCTCCGG
>JBCCPD010000109.1:0-9586 GCA_039025075.1 Pseudomonadota bacterium
CCCGCGGCCAAGGCGGGCGCATTGACGTTGAACGGCGCCCGGAACCGCCCCAGCGCATCCACCACATGGCGCGGCGCATACATCCACCCCAGCCGCAACGCCGCAAGTCCATGAATCTTCGAGAAGGTCCGCGTCATCACGACGTTCTCGCGCTCCCGCGCGATCTCCGCCCCCGCATCGTAGCCGGCGTCCCTCACATACTCCGCATAGGCCCCGTCCAGCACCAGCAAAGCCCGCTCCGGCAGCGCATCCGCCAACCGCTCGAGCGCCTCGCGCCCCACCAGAGTCCCCGTCGGATTGTTGGGATTCGCTATGAAAACCAATCGCGTACGCTCCGTACAGGCCTCCAGCACCGCGTCCACATCGGTGGTCAGATCCCGCTCCGGCGCGCAGACCGGCGTCGCCCCATTGGCCAACGCGTTGATCCGGTAGAGCGCGAAGCCATGCGCGCAATGCACTACCTCGTCGCCCGGCCCCGCATAGCCCTGCGCCAGCAGCGCCAGCAGCTCGTCAGAGCCGTTGCCGCAGACGATCCGATCCGCCTCCAGCCCCTGCGCCCTGGCGATGGTTTCGCGCAGCCGCACATGGGCGCCGTCGGGATAGATCGCCAGCTGCCCGGCGCATTCGGCGAAAGCCGCCTGCGCCGCCGGCGAGCACCCCAGCGGATTCTCGTTTGAACTCAGCTTGATGACCCGATTCGCGCCCGGCGCGCCGCTCTCTCCGCCCACATAGGGCTCGATCTCCAGGATCCCGGGCTGAGGCGCGATGGCGGAGGGCGCGGCGGCGTCTGATGTCTGAAACGTCACGGGAACAAGGCCTCTGCAGAGCGGTCGGAGGTTCCGTCTAACGCGCTCTCGCCCCCGGCGCCATGCCGCGCTGCGCCGCGCCCGGCCTTGCCATGACCGGCGCGACGGCTCATTATAGCGCAAAGCGGTTCGAGGCATCCTCGGACCGTTTATTCGTTTCAAGCCAATAGCCGGAGGCTCAGCATGTCCTGGACGGATGAACGCGTGGAGACGCTCAAGACCATGTGGTCCGAGGGCAAGAGCGCGAGCCAGATCGCCAAGGCGCTGGGCGGCGTCACCCGCAACGCTGTCATCGGCAAAGTGCACCGCCTGGGCCTCTCCAACCGCACCGCGGCGCCCAAGCCCGCGGCCGGCAAGCCTGCGCCGGAGGAGACCGCGAGCCCGCCGCCGGCGGCCGCGACCAAGCCGGCGCCTGTCCCGCAGGCTACGCCGGCGAAGCCTGAGCCGGTCAAGGCCGAGCCGCCGGCGCCCGCGCCCGCCCCGGTCGAGGCCCGCACCCCGCAGCCTCAGACGCCGCTGCCGCCGGCGCGACCGATGTCGGAAGTGCCTGAAGAAGCACGCCGAAACCTCGAAGAAGTCGAGAAGAACGCTTTGAGGCTGAGCCTCCTCCAGCTCACCGAACGCACCTGCAAATGGCCCTTCGGCGACCCCGCGACCGATGACTTTTTCTTTTGCGGACTGCCCGTCGCGCCGGGCAAGCCCTATTGCGAAGCCTGCGTCGCCGTCGCCTTCCAGCCCATGAGCGCCCGTCGCGACCGCGCCCGAGCGCGATGATCCGCGACGGCGCCGCTGCACGCCGACCGCAACGTCTGTCCGGAGTCGATCGCGGCGGCCGTTGCGGCAAGGCCTAACGCCCGGAAACCTCTGCGTTTTTCCGCTGCGCTCGAATCTTCTTCGGCCCCGGCTCGGCGGGCGAGCTAGCCGCCGCGGCGCGGTCTCGGCACCAGGGCTCCGCCGGCGGCAGCCAAAGGGTGAAGCGGCTCCCTTCGCCCTCCTCGCTTTCGATCTCCAGCTCGCCGCGGTGACGCGCCAGAATGTGCTTGACGATGGCAAGGCCCAGGCCCGTGCCGCCCTGGTCGCGGCTGCGCTTGGCGGACACGCGGTAGAACCGCTCCGTCAAGCGGGGCAGATGCTCCCGCGGGATGCCCTCGCCCTGGTCGGTCACGGCGATGCCGTCCAGGCCCGGCCGCGACTGCGTCGGATCGCGGCGATGCAGGCGCACGGGCCGCCCGCCGCCGTATTTCAGGGCGTTCTCCAACAGGTTGCCCACCGCCTGAATCAATTGGTCGCGATCTCCGCGCACCCGCGGGCCGGCCCCCTCCACCTCGCAGATCAGCGCGACCCCGCGCTGCCGCGCCATGGGTCCCAGCGCCTCGGCCGTCTCCCGCGCGATCTCCCCCAGATCGATCATGTCGTCGGGCGCGATATGCTCGTTAAGCTCGATCCGGCTCAGAGAGAGCAAATCGTCGACCAGCCGCTCCATCCGCTCCGCCTGGCTCTGCATGATCGCCAGGAACCTCTCGCGCGCGTCCGGATCGTCCCGCGCGGCGCCCTGCAGCGTCTCGATGAACCCTTTGACCGAGCTGAGCGGCGTGCGCAGCTCATGACTTGCGTTGGCGATGAAGTCGGTGCGCAGACGCTGCACCCGCATGTCGTAGGTGCGGTCCTGCAGCATGCAGATCACGTAGCGGCGCGGGCCCTCCCCTCCGTCGCCGGTCAGCGCGGCCCCGTCCACATGGGCGGCGATCTGCCGGGTTCGATCGCCATGCAGCGCGAATTCGAGGGACACCGAAGCGCCGTTCTCCAGCGCCTGGGCCAAAGCATCCAGCAGATCGGGGGAGCGGAAGGACATCGAATAATGCTCGCCCACCGCCAGCCGTTCGAACAGCGCCTGCGCGGAGGGGTTGGCGTAGAGCACGCGGCTCCCGTGATCGATGATCACCACCGCGCTCGGCATCCGCTGGAGGGAGGCGTAGGCGAGACCCGGCGGCAGACGACGGCGACCCTGGCGCCGCTGCGCCGCCTCCGCCGCGGGGGCGGGGGCCGGCTGCGACGCCAGCGGCCAAAGCCAGGCCGCCACGGCGGCGGCCACGGCGGCGATCAGAGCCTGCCCCTCGGCCGTGAACCCGGCCGAAGACGACGCCGCGAGCGCGCCCGCCGCCGCGGCGCCTGTCGCCAACCGTCCCAGCACATCGAGAGTCATGGGCCTGCGCCGCTGTTTCGCCGACCGAACCGCCGGGCCTGAGGGTCACTTAGCACGGGCCCGATGCGCGGCGAAGCCGCGTTGCCAAACGTCGCGTCGCGCATACGTTGCGTTAGGAAATCAATCTGCGAGGCGCGCTTGATCCGATATTCCCTGAGATGCGCGAACGGCCATGTGACCGAAAGCTGGTTCCAGTCGGCCGAGGCCTATGACCGTCTCGCCTCGGCGGGGCAGCTTGCGTGCCCGATCTGCGGCGATACGCGGGTGGAGAAGGCGCTGATGGCGCCGTCCGTCCCCGCCAAGGGCCGCGAGGCGCACGACCCGCCGATCTCGGCGCCCCAAGCCGGCGCGTCCACGGCCCCGTCCGCGCTGCCCGAGACGCCGGCCCCGGTGCTCTCCGCCCCAAGCCACCCGTTGGAAGCGGCTCTGAAGGCGTTTCGGGCGCGCGTCGAGGCTTCGGCCGAAAACGTGGGCCGGGATTTCGCCCGCGTGGCCCGCGACATTCATCACGGCGACGACGAGGCCCGCCCGATCTACGGCGAAGCGACCCGCGAGGAGGCGCGGGAGCTGATCGACGACGGCGTCCCGGTCGCTCCGCTGCCCTGGACCGGACGGCGCGATGACTGACGTCGCGGCCGACCGGGCGGCCCGCCGATCCCTTCCGGAAGACGCTTTCGCGACGGTGTTTCGGCTTGCTCGGACCGTCTCTTTAAGCCACCCTCGAGGGGTGTTAGGGCGCTTCGCCCGGGCCCTCAGCGAGGAGACGACTTGCAGCAGCGCATCATGATCGCCCTTGGAGGGCGCGCCTGACCCATGCCCGATGGACGAGACGCCGGCGTGGAGACGCTTCTGGAGTTCCCCGACAATCGCCTCGTGCGCGACCTGTGCGGGCCGCATAACGCGCACCTCATCCAGGTGGAGAGCTTTCTCGGCGTGCAGATCCTGCAGCGCGGCAACGTGCTTGCGGTGCATGGCGCCGCCGACGGCCGCGACAGCGCCGCCGGCGCGCTGGAGCAGCTCTATGCCCGGCTGGAGCAGGGCCGCGGGGTGGAGCCCGGCGACGTCGACGCCGCCCTGCGCTTCGGCGCCGCGCAGCCCGAGGCCGACGCGCCGAAACCCCAGGACGCGAGCCAGTTGGAGATGTTCGCCGGCGGCCGGCTCGAGATCCGCACCCGCAAGAAGGTGGTGGAGCCGCGCACCCCGGCCCAACGCGCCTACGCCCGGGCTCTCTTCGAACGCTCTCTCGTCTTCGGCCTCGGCCCCGCGGGCACCGGAAAGACCTACCTCGCCGTCGCCGTCGCCGTCTCCATGTTCCTCGAAGGCCGCGTGGACCGCATCGTCCTCTCCCGCCCCGCGGTCGAGGCCGGGGAGCGCCTGGGCTTCCTGCCCGGCGACATGAAGGAGAAGATCGACCCCTACATGCAGCCCCTCTACGACAGCCTGAACGACCTGCTCCCGGCCAAGCAGGTGCAGCGCTGGATGGAGGAGAAGAAGATCGAGATCGCGCCCCTCGCCTTCATGCGCGGCCGCACGCTGTCGAACGCCTTCGTGGTGCTCGACGAGGCCCAGAACACCACCGAGATGCAGATGAAGATGTTCCTCACCCGCATGGGCGAGGGCGCGCGCATGGCCATCACCGGGGACCTGAGCCAGATCGACCTGCCGAGGGGCGTGAACTCGGGCCTCAAGCAGGCGAGCCGCGTGCTGGCGGGGATCGAGGCGATCGGCTTCGTCAAGTTCGCCGCCTCCGACGTGGTGCGACATCCGCTGGTCGCCAAGATCGTCGAGGCCTACGATGCAGAAGCCGGACGCCGGGATGACCCCGCCTGAGGTGGAGATCAGCGTCGAGGACCCGCGCTGGGACGCTCTGGCCGACGCCTGGCGCCTGATCGAAACGGCGGCGGCGGCGGCGCTTGGGCGCGCCGGCGTCGACGGCGGTGGCCGCTCCGTCTCGGTCCTGCTCACGGCCGACGGGCCCATGGCGGAGCTGAACGGCCGCTTCCGCGGCAAGCCATCGCCCACCAACGTTCTGTCCTGGCCGGCGGAGGACCTGTCGCCCGATCGCGACGGCGACGCGCCTCGCCCCCCCTCGCCCCCCGCCGCGCCGGACGAAGAGCCCGAAAGCCTCGGCGACCTCGCCCTCGCCTACGACACCCTGCAGCGGGAAGCGGCCGCCGCGCCGAAGTCGCTCGACGCCCACCTCTTTCACCTGGTCGCCCACGGTGTCCTGCATCTGCTGGGCCATGATCATGAGCGCGAGGGAGACGCGCGGCGCATGGAAGCCCTCGAATCGCGCATTTGCCTTGCAGCAGGGCATCCCGACCCCTATTTCGCCCATGTTGAAGCAGCGCTCCGGCCTCCCGCCGCGGCCGCCTCGGAAAAGGGGCCATGACCAGCGACCCTTCGCCGGCGTCGTCTCAGAACGCCGATCAGGACCCGGACGACGGCTCAAGTCCGTCCTTCATCAAGCGCCTGCTGAGCTTCGGAGGCGGCGTCGAACGCGCGGCCCAGGCCGAAGCCGCGCCCATGACCGCCGAAGAGCGGGCCATGATCCTCAACGTCCGGCGGCTGAGCGACCTGCGCGTCATCGACGTGATGGTGCCGCGCGCGGACATCGAGGCGGTCGACCTCGACAGCGCGCTAGAAGACCTGGTCGAGACCTTCCGCAGCACCCAGCACACCCGCCTGCCGGTCTATCGCGAGACGCTGGACGACCCGCTGGGCTTCGTCCACCTCAAGGACCTCGCCCTGCGCCACGGCTTCGGCGCGGACGGCGCGGCGTCATGGGACCTGCGCTCGCTGATCCGGCCCATGCTCTACGTGCCGCCGTCCATGCCCGCCGACGCGCTTCTGCAGAAGATGCAGGCCTCGCGCATCCATATGGCGCTGGTGATCGACGAATACGGCGGCGTCGACGGCGTCGTCACCATCGAGGACGTGCTGGAGGAGATCGTCGGAGAGATCGAGGACGAGCACGACGTCTCCGACGACGCCGCCGCGCGGGAAGAGAGCCCCGGCGTCTGGATCGCGCCCGCCCGGCTGGAGATCCCCGAATTCGAGGACGTCGCCCATGTCGACCTTCTGGACGACGACATGGACGAGGAGGTCGACACCCTCGGCGGCCTGGTCTTCATGCTGGCCGACCGCGTGCCTCAGCGCGGCGAGGTGATCGTGCACGCCGACGGCCATGAGTTCGAAGTCCTCGACGCCGACGCCCGCCGCATCAAGCGCCTGCGCGTGCGCCTTGCGGCGGCGGTGAGCGCGGCCCCTTCCGACGATGGGGCGGAGGACGCTCCGCCTCAGGCGCGCGCCGCCGAATGAACGTCGCGGCCGAGCCGCCGCGGCCGGCCGCCCCCCTAGACCGCATCGCCGCGTCGCGCCGCCTGCGGCTCGGGCTCGCCTTCGTCTGCGGCTTGGCGCTGACGGCCGCGCAGCCGCCGGTCTTCGCCTGGCCCTTGGTCTTCGCCGCGGTTCCGACCCTCGCGATCGTCCTGTGGCGGGTCGACCGGAAACGGGCGTTCTGGACCGGGTGGGCCGCGGGATTCGGCTTCTTCCTGTCGGGACTCTATTGGATCGCCGAGGCCTTCTTCGTCGACGCCGCCCGCCACGGCTGGATGGCGCCCTTCGCCGTCGGCCTGATGGCCGCGGGACTGGCGCTGTTCTGGGGCGCGGCCGCCTGGACGGCGCGGGCGACCGGCGCGCGCGGCCTGGCGGCCGCCATCGCCTTCGCCGGGTCCTTTTGCGCTTGGGAGTTCGCGCGCGCGCATGTTCTGACCGGCTTTCCCTGGGCTCTGCCGGGCTACGGCCTGGCTTCGACGCCGCTGCTGCAGCTGACGGCCTGGATCGGGCCGCACGGGCTCGGTCTGGCGCTGCTTGCGCTCGCCGCCGCGCCGGCCTCGCCCTGGCTGGGCGGCGAAGGCCGCGCGATGCGCGCCGTCCCGGCCGCCGCGACGGCGATCGCGGCGCTGGCGGTCGGCTGGGCGATGGGAACCGCGCGCCTCGCCGACGGCCCCGCGGCCGCCGCGGACGCCCCCGTGATCAGGGTCGTCCAACCCAACGCCGCGCAGAACGAGAAATGGCGGCCGGAGCTCATGCCGACGTTCTTCAACCGCCTGCGCGCCCTCTCCGGCCCCGATCACGGCCCCCCGGCGGACATCGTCGTGTGGCCGGAAACCGCCGTGCCGCAGCTCTTGGATCGCAACGCGGAGGCGCGCGCCGCCATCGCCGCCTCCGCCCAAGGCGCGACGGTGCTGGTCGGCGCCCGCCGCTATCTGCAGCAGGCCGATGGCGCCTCATGGCGCAACAGCTTGTTCGCCCTGGGGCCGCCGGGCACGATCGAGGGCGTCTACGACAAGCACCACCTGGTCCCGTTCGGCGAGTACATCCCGTTCCACGACGTCCTCTCCCGCATCGGCCTCGGCCCGATGGTCGGCGAATCCGGCGGCTTCGAGCGCGGGCCGGGGCCCAGGACGCTGCGCCTGCCCGGCCTGCCGCCGATGGCCCCGCTGATCTGCTACGAAGCGATCTTCCCCCATCAGATGCCTTCGGGCGACGACCGTCCCGACTGGATCGTTCAGGTCACCAACGACGCCTGGTTCGGCGCTTCGGCCGGGCCCTGGCAGCATTTTCATCAGGCGCGCATGAGGGCCGTCGAGCAGGGTCTTCCGGTCGTCCGTTCCGCCAACACGGGCATCTCCGCGATCATCGACGCCCATGGCCGCGTGGTCGCCAGCCTGCCGCTGAACGAGGCCGGCGCCGTCCAGGCGCCGCTGCCCCCCCCGCTGACGCCGACGTTCTACGCCCGCCTCGGCGACCTGCCGTTCCTGGGCCTCCTGGCCCTCTGCGCCGCCGCCGTCTTCACCTTGAGAGGCCGCGCCTCGCCTTGACCCCCTCGCGCCCTGGCCTGTAGACGAGCGTCATTGGCCGCGCCTAGGGGGGCGCGGGATCCTTCCCGGTCAAGGAGCGCGACGTGGCCCGAGACACCTACCTCTTCACTTCCGAATCCGTCTCCGAAGGTCACCCCGACAAGGTCTGCGACCGGATCTCCGACGCGGTCCTCGACGCCTATCTCGCCGCCGACCCGCAGGCCCGCGTCGCCTGCGAGACGCTCGCCACCACCAACCGCGTGGTCCTCGCCGGTGAGGTGCGAGGCCCGCACGAGGTCCTCGACAACGTCGACGGCATCGTGCGCGACTGCGTCAAGGACATCGGCTACGAGCAGGACGGTTTCCATTGGGAGACCTGCGACGTCGCCTGCCACCTGCACGAGCAGTCCGCCGACATCGCCGTCGGCGTCGACGCCGCGGGGAACAAGGACGAAGGCGCGGGCGATCAGGGCATCATGTTCGGCTACGCCACCGATGAGACGCCGGAGCTCATGCCGGCCCCCATCCAGTACTCCCACGCCATGCTCCGCCGGTTGGCGGAGGTGCGCAAGAACGGAACCGAGCCCAAGCTCGGCCCCGACGCCAAGTCCCAGCTGACCGTCCGCTACGAGAACGGGATGCCTGTCGGCGTCACCTCCATCGTGCTCTCCACTCAGCATGTCGACGGGGCGCTCAGCTCCGCCGACGTGCGCGCGATGGTCGAGCCTTACATCCTGGAGGTCCTGCCCGATGGCTGGGTCTCCGCCGACACCGAGTGGCACGTGAACCCCACCGGCAAGTTCGTCATCGGCGGGCCGGACGGCGACGCAGGGCTGACCGGGCGCAAGATCATCGTCGACACCTATGGCGGCGCGGCCCCCCATGGCGGCGGCGCGTTCAGCGGCAAAGACCCGACGAAGGTGGACCGATCGGCCGCCTACGCGGCGCGGTATCTGGCCAAGAACGTGGTGGCGGCGGGCCTCGCCAAGCGCTGCGTGATCCAGCTCAGCTACGCCATCGGCGTCTCCAAGCCCCTTTCGATCTACGCCGACGCCTACGGCACCGGGGCGGTGCCCGAGGCGGCCATCGAAAAGGCGGTGGCCGAGTGCATGGACCTGACGCCCCGCGGCATCCGCGAGCATCTGGGCATGAACAAGCCCATCTACCAGCGGACCGCCGCCTACGGCCACTTCGGCCGCGCGCCCGACGCAGACGGCGGCTTCGGATGGGAGAAGACGGATCTTTCCGAGGCGCTGAAGAACGCCGTCTGAGGCCCGGCGGATCGGGCCGGTCGCGACTGCGGCGAGCCGGCATTGCCCGGTCGCCTGCGCCGCCCTATCGTACCATACATGTTCTCGAAGTACCGCCTCTCGCGATCCGATCCGGAGATCGAAGCCGAAAAGGCCGTGCGCGCCGTACGCGAGGACTTCGGACAGGAAGCGCGGAAACTCCGCGCCGCGTCGGAGGGACTGGCCGACGCGCGCGCCGCTCTGCGGGGCGAGATGGAGGCCGCGCGGCGGGACCTCGCCGTTTCTCGCGCGGCTAGAGCAGCACGGCGGCCAGGCGGCCCCTCGGACGACGCGTCGCCGCGCACCGCGCGTCCGGCGCGCCGGCTCTGATCTTCACGCCGCGCGTCGGCTCGGGATGGAGGCGTTCCTCGCCTGGCTCGCCGGCGCTTTGGCCGCCGGACCCTTGGGCCGGCTCGGAGAGCG
>JBCCPD010000110.1:0-9532 GCA_039025075.1 Pseudomonadota bacterium
CCGCGTTGACGAAGAAGCTGATGCGCCCGACGACCCGCGGGAAATCCTCGTCCGAGACCTCGCCCTGCGCCTTCACCGTGTCCAGCACCGCGATCCCGGTGGCCAGCGCGAAGGCCAGCTCCTGCTCCGGCGTCGCCCCCGCCTCCTGCAGGTGATAGCTGCACACGTTCATCGGGTTCCACTTGGGCACGTCCCGATACGTGTAGGCCGCGATGTCCGCGATCAGCCGCAGGCTCGGGGCCGGCGGGAAGACATAGGTGCCGCGGCTCAGATACTCCTTGATGATGTCGTTCTGCACCGTGCCCTGCAGCTTGGCGACGTCCGCTCCCTGCTCCTCCGCCACCCCGATATACAGCGCCAGCAGCCACGCCGCCGTCGCGTTGATCGTCATGGAGGTGTTCATCTGCTCCAGCGGGATGTCCGCGAAGAGCGTGCGCATGTCCCCGATGTGGGAGATGGGAACGCCCACCTTCCCCACCTCGCCCCGCGCCAGCACGTGATCCGAGTCGTATCCCGTCTGCGTCGGCAGATCGAAGGCCACCGACAGCCCGGTCTGGCCCTTGGCGAGGTTGCCGCGATAAAGCTCGTTGGACTTCTCGGCCGTCGAATGGCCGGCATAGGTGCGGAAGATCCAGGGACGGTCGCGCTCGGTCATGATCTTCGAATCCTCGTCATTGCTGCGGCGCAATGTAGTCGGGGCGATCCATGGCGCAAGATGATTTCGCGACCAGCCCGGCGACGGCAACATCATGAGGCGAGGTTAAGCATGACGCGCGCGGCGAAGGTGATCCGGGCCGAGGACTGGCAGGCCGCGCCCGGCCTCTGGAACGGCCGGGTCGAGGGGCGGGACCTCGGAACCGGCATGACCGTCCTCTTCTTCTCCACTGAGGAGGCCGGCAAGGGCCCGGTCCTGCACGTTCATGACTACGACGAGATGTTCGTCATCCGCCGCGGCCGGGCCGAGTTCACCGTCGGCGATCAGATATTCGAAGCCGGCGAAGGCGACGTCGTCTTCGGCCCGGCCGGCGTGCCCCACAAGTTCCGCACGCTGGGTCCGTTCGAAACGACGGACCTGCATCTGTCGGACCGGTTCGAGCAGACGAACCTTGAGTGACGCCGGAGAGATTCCCTTCGACCTTGCGTCGGTCTCGGCCTGGATCGACGAGAACCTGGCCGAGCCGAAACCCTCGGGCGCGGACGTCCATCTCGAAGGTTCGCCGCCCGACTCGCGAGAGAACGGGGACGTCGCGCTCGAGGATCTCATGGACTTCTGCATCGGCCTCTCCCGCGGCCGGCGGAGCGGCGTCCCGCGCCCGATCTGGGGCGCGCTCCTGATCCAGCTGTCGTGGTGGGGCGAAGGCGTTCCCGTTCACGCGGAACGCCGGCTCATCCGGGTCGACGACGCGCTGGTGCTCAGCCCGTGCGAGCCTATGCGCCCGCCCTCGCTATACCTCCATAACGACCCGCTCGACTTGCTCATGTTCCAGCTGGACCGCTGCCGCAAGATGATGGCGGTCGATGGATGGACGGCCTTGACCCGGAGAACAACGTGGGAGGACGGCGATCGCGACGAGGATCTCGTCATTATCGGGCGACTGGCGGGATGACCGGGTCTCGCGACGCAGCCGTCGTTTCGGTTTCGGCGGCCGTTCTGCACGTCTCGGTTCGGCTCGGGCAGGTAAACCTTGAGTGACGCGGCCAGGCTGACGGAGATCGCCTCACGGCTGCAGGCGATCGCATCCGACCTCGGCGTTTCCAGCGGCTGCGACCTGACGCTCGGCGGCGAGCGCGTGGAGAATGCCGGCGTAGTGAACTTTCACGATGTCGGAGGGCCGCGCGGTCTCGTCTGGATGGACGACCAGGTTCGAACGGACGATCTCGTGAATCGCTGCGCCGCAGAGGGCTACGGCTACTCGTCCTGGCGAGGAAGCGTCGGCACGGACGCGGTCTCGCTCGCCAACGTCTTCCTCGACTGGGGCTGGACCGGCTCGGCCGATCGCAAGCCGCTCTGGATGCGCATCGCCGAACACGCCGTCGAGCAAACGCGCGAGGCCATCCAGCACGACCGGAAGCGTCCCGCCCCCTCCTCCTGTTGCGCCGCACAAAGCCCTTGCGCGAGTCAACGCGCAATGTCATTCACCCCAGCGACGGCGAAACGAACGATTATTGCGCGCGAGCTCGGGCCCCGTCCCCGCCGCGCCCGTATCCCAGGAGAGACCGATGGCCCCGCTGGACGCGCCCGCCCCCGCTTTCGAATACGACGCGCCCGTGAAGGACCTCTATGAGGTGGGGGAGATCCCGCCCCTCGGCCACGTCCCTCCCAAGATGCACGCCTGGGTCCTGCGCCGCGAACGCCACGGCGAGCCAACCCAAGCGGTGGAGCTCGAGGTCGTCGACACGCCCAAGCTCGACAGCCACGACGTGCTGGTCTTCGTCATGGCCGCGGGCGTCAACTACAACGGCGTCTGGGCCATGCTCGGCCAGCCCGTCTCCGTCTTCGACGGGCACAAACAGCCCTACGCCGTCCTCGGCTCCGACGCCGCCGGCATCGTCTGGGCGGTCGGCGACAAGGTGAAGCGCTGGAAGGTCGGGGACGAGGTCGTCATCCACTGCAACCAGGACGACGGCGACGATGAGGAGTGCAACGGCGGCGACCCGATGTTCTCCCCCTCCCAGCGCATCTGGGGCTACGAGACCGCCGACGGCTCCTTCGGCCAGTTCACCCGCGTGCAGGCCCAGCAGCTGATGCCCCGCCCGCGGCACCTGACCTGGGAGGAATCGGCCTGCTACACCCTCACCCTCGCCACCGCCTACCGCATGCTCTTCGGGCATGAGCCGCACGACCTCAAGCCGGGCCAGAACGTCCTGGTCTGGGGCGCCTCCGGCGGCCTCGGCTCCTTCGCCATCCAGCTGATCAACACCGCCGGCGCCAACGCCATCGGCGTGATCTCCGACGAATCCAAGCGCCAGTTCGTCATGGATCTCGGCGCCAAGGGCGTCATCAATCGCAAAGACTTCGACTGCTGGGGCGCCCTCCCGACAGTCAACTCCGAGGACTACCGCGCCTGGTTCGCCGAGACCCGGAAGTTCGGCAAGGCGATCTGGGACATCACCGGCAAGGGCGTGAACGTCGACATGGTGTTCGAGCACCCCGGCGAGGCGACCTTCCCCGTCTCGACCTTCGTGGTGAAGCGCGGCGGCATGGTGGTGATCTGCGCCGGCACCTCCGGCTTCAACTGCACCTTCGACGTGCGGCACATGTGGAGCCATCAGAAGCGCCTCCAGGGCTCCCACTTCGCCCATCTCAAGCAGGCCTCCGCCGCCAACAAGCTGATGCTGGAGCGGCGGCTCGATCCCTGCATGTCCGAGGTCTTTCCCTGGGCGGACCTGCCCGAGGCGCACATGAAGATGCTCCGCAACGCGCACAAGCCGGGCAATATGGCGGTGCTTGTCAGCGCCGCGCGGACCGGTCTGCGCACCCTCGAAGACGCGGTCGAGGCCGGCCGCCGCTGACCGCGGCCCTTCCCGACTCCCGCAGCGCCGACCCCCCGCCGCGCCGAGGCCGTCCGATTCACGCAAATCGGGCGGTCTTTTAGTTCATCGCAAGTTCACTTTTTGGAATTTCAATGGCTTGCAGAAAGCCCCCTCGCAGTTTCAGGGGAATTCCAGGTGTTCTCGGCTCCATTACGTTGGGTTCATCGGCAAAGGGACCTTCGTTCGGATCCTGCGCCGTAGCGTACCGACCCGGCGTGTTCGCCGTGACGCAGCAGGAACGGCCGGGGGCACCCCGCCCCGGCGCATAGGGATCCCGGACCGAGTATCTCCGGGACAGGTTCATCGGCGACACCCACCGCCGAAGAGCCGCTCCCTCCGGTTCCGACGTCGGCCGTCTCCCCGGACGGTACCGGCGTCAGCTGCGGCGACGCCCGACAAGCAGCCGGAGCGCGGCTCCGGCGTGGCGTGCGGGACCTGCAGGTTGCTCCTGCGTGAAGCGTAGAGGTCCCCGGTGTGCGCTGCGCTCCGGCTGGTTTCCATCCCAGGACGGGACCGGCGAATCGTTTCTGCAACGATTCGCCGGGGCTCGGCCGCGCCGTGTGGCGCGCGGCCGCCGGCCGGGCTATGCTTTGCCGCAGGGGTGAATAGACCCTTCATACAGTGCAAAGCGTAACCCCGCCGCATGACCGATCGCATCAAATCCATTATCGAAGGCCTGCCGGAGTTCCGGAAGGTTGAGGATATCCGGTTCTTCGCTGATCTTGTGAGAGACGTCTACGACGTCGACCATGTGGTGTACGTCGTCGTTTCTTTCGGGGGGAGCGCGACGTTCGGAGATTACCAGTTCGCCGAGATCACCTATCGGGCGGACTGGTCGCAGCGGTATCTGGAGGAAAACTACAAGGAAGCGGATCCCACGGTCGTAGGAGCAGTGCAGAGCTTCGCGCCTCTCGATTGGAAGAGGCTCGACTGGGGCCCGAAAAAACGGAGAAAGCTGATCCTCGAGGCAGTTGACTCCGGTGTCGGCAACCAAGGTTACACGGTGCCGATACGCGGGCCCAACGGGCAGTTCGCGGTCCTGACGGTGAACAAGACGTGCACCGATCGCGTCTGGGAACGCTACATCGCGGAGACGGCGGGGGACTGGCTGCTGGTGGCGAACTTCATCCACCAGAAGGTGCTGGAGATCTTCGACGTCAAGAACGAGGGAGAATTTGCGGCGCTGTCCCCCAGAGAAAGGGACGCGCTGGCGATGATCTCATCCGGGATGTCGCGCGGCCAGATCGCGGAAAACATGAAAATCTCTGAGAATACCTTGAGGGTTTATTTAGACAGTGCCAGGAATAAGCTTGGTGGTCTGAACATGCCTCATGCTGTCGCAATAGCTACAAGAACAGGCTTAATAAATATTTAGGTTATTCATTAAAAATAACCTCAACTTCAGATTGAATTCATCAGATCGCTGTAAATCCTCAGGCATCGTCAGTCCTGAGGAGACAAAACATGATCCGCTACATCCACAGCCACGAACTCGCTAAGTACTCTACGCTCACCGACGGAATGTTCCGTGACCGTACCTCCCAATTCAAAGATCGAATGAAGTGGGACGTCAGCATCGATTCGAACGGCTGGGAGCGCGACCAGTATGATGACTTGGCGCCGCTCTACATCGTCTATGAGAACGAGGACGGCACCCATGGCGGTTCGGGTCGGCTCATGCCCACCACCGGCCGCACCATGATCGCCGAACACTTCTCTCACCTCACCGACGGCGTCGTCATCCAATCGCCGACGATCTGGGAGATCACGCGCCTTTGCATCTCGCCCAGCGTCAAATCGCGGCGCGAGGCGATGAAGGTCACCAGCTCCCTGCTGCTCGCCGGCATCGACGCCGGCCTGCGCTTCGGCCTCGACTTCTACGTCGCGGTCTTCGACGAGCCGATGCTGCGCGTCTACAAGCATCTCGACTTCGTGCCCGACGTGATGGGCAAGTCCGGCGAAGAACGGCGCGCCATTTGCGCCGGCATCTGGCCGGTCACCGAAGAGGTGCGCGACGGCATGGCCCGCAAGGTCGAAGAGCATGCCGACATCGCCGCCGCCGCCCAGCGGCTCGAGTTCGCGGTAGGCTGACAGGGGCGGCTGACAGGGGCGGCCGGCGAAGACCGACCCAAGCCGACGCCATCGTCTTTCGAACCGGGGCTGACGACCGGGCGGCGTCCCAGCGCATGGGACGCGCCCGGGCCCGCGACGCCCTGAAAGGAGGTTGTTTGCGTGAATTACGTCGTCGCGCGCGCGTCGCATGAAGTCTGCGCGCCATGCCGACCCGCCGGGCTCGCCGCCTGGGCGCTGCACCGCCTCGCGCGGCAGCGGTTCGATGGGTCGCTATGCCGGCCGGAGTCCGCCCGTCCACCGCTGCTCGGGACAGGTCTTCGTCGATGTCTCCCTGGTATCTCCGGACGCCGCATGGGGGGAGGCTCGAATCGCCGGATCGCGTGGCTTTGCAGATGCGACGTGTACGGCATGCATTCTCTTACGTAGCGTATTCAACCGCTTGCCGATTTCACCCTCGCCATTTCGGGGGAGGTGAAAGTCGCGACTGCCGGTCGCGCCCCGTTCATCGCAGTCTCCTCAGGATCAGGTGAACGGGGCGCGGCTCGGCCGCCCGCCCCGGCGGCCTTCAGGCGAAAGGGCATGACCGATGACGCATGACTGGATGATCGACGTTCTCGCGGACCTGCGGCAATACGCGATCCGCAACTATTACCTGGAGCTGGCCGAGCAGATCGACGACGCCATCGTCGTCGCGGCGGTGGAGCTGCGCCGCGCGCCCTCCGACGCCCGCCTCGCCCGGCAACCCGAACCCGAGCCCGAGGACGGCCCGCGATCGGAACTCAGACCCGCATAAGTCCTTCATGAATACGAATTCATGTTTTGGTTGCTTTCTTAAAAATAAACTCTACCCTAGGCTGCAGAAGCGTTCAGTGGGTCATGAACGACGCTTCGGGCCATCGCGCGTCGTCCTGAACGGGGGTTCCGTCGGCGCCGCGGGCGTCGCGCCGGAAGCGTCCTGGAACCGCGCAGGTCCGGCATGGATGAGAGACTTCAAAGCCTGGTCGAGGAAACTCCGGCGATAAGCTCCCAGGCGGAGCTCACCCGGTTCCTCAGACATGTCCGCCGCGCCTACGACCTCGACAACGCCATCTACTACGCCCTCTCCCTCGGCGGCGAAAAAGCCGGCGAGGAGTTCGGCGCGATGACCTATCCCGCCGCCTGGCACGAGCGGTACGAGGACGTGCGCTACCGCGACTGCGACCCGGTGGTCATCGCCTCCACCGCCACCTTCGCGCCCTTCGACTGGCGAACCCTCGACTGGACCGGCCGTCCCCTGCGCCGAATGCTGGCCGAGGCCAAGGAGTTCCGCGTCGGCAACCAAGGCTACTCGATCCCCCTCCACGGCCCCCAAGGCCAGTTCGCCATGTTCTCCGTCTCCAAGCAATGCGCGCCGGAAACCTGGGCCCTCAGGATGACCGACATGGCCGGCGAGCTTCTGCTGATCGCCCATCACGTTCATCGCCAGGTGCTCGACCTGACGGGGGCCGAACAGGCGCGCGTCGCCAAGCCCCTCTCGCCCCGAGAGCGGGAGGCGCTGACCCTCATCGCCTGCGGCCGCAGCCGAGGCCAGGTGGCCGAGCGGCTCGAGATCTCCGAAAGCACCCTGCGCGTCTACCTCGACAGCGCGCGCCACAAGCTGGGCGGCCTGAACACCTTCCACGCCGTCGCCATCGCCATGAAGAATCGCGCGATCCACGTCTAGATCGCACGGACGCAACGGTTAAGGTTCCGTAAATTAAGCAACATTAACAGCCTGTTAGGCATGCGGGACTAAAACCCGGCGCACACCCAGAAGGAGTGCGCCATGATCCGCTTTGTCTTCGGCAAAGACCTGCCCCGCGTCCCCGAACTCGCTGAAACCATGTTTCAGGACCGTGCCGGCCAGTTCCAACGCCGCCTCGCCTGGGACGTCAAAGTCGACGAAAACGGTTGGGAGCGCGACCAGTACGACACCGACCAAGCGCTCTACTGCATCTACGAACTGCCTGACGGCACCCATGGCGGATCCGGCCGCCTGCTGCCCACCACCGGCCGCACCATGCTGAACGACCACTTCACGCATTTGTCGGACGGCGTTCACATCGAAAGCCCTCTGATTTGGGAGAGCACGCGCTTCTGCGCCTCGCCCCGCCTCTCCGGCGGCCTCGCCCAAGCCAAGAGCATCTCCACCGCCCTGATGCTCGCCGGCTGCGAAGTCGCCCTGCGCTTCGGGCTCAGCCACTACGTCGCCGTCTTCGACGCCCCCATGCGCCGCATCTACCGCGCCACCGGCTGGCCGCCGGAGATCATCGGGACCGAGGGCCATGGCCGCGACGCGCTTTGCCTGGGACTGTGGGAGGTGACGGTCCAGGCCCGCGACGGCATCCTCGCCCGCATGGCCGAACCCCTCGCGCTTGACGACATCCCCGATCCGGTGCCCATGGCCCTCGCCGCCCCGCGCCCCAGCCACGCGGCCCACGCCGCCTGACGGTCGGCGCCTAAGGCTCGGCGCGGGATTCCCAACGGGCGCGCGACGGTCTAGACCTCAGGTCGTCCGCCGCGCCGATCAGGAGACCCGCCCCATGGCCGAGCCCGACGCCGCCCCGGCGACGCCCGCTCCGCCGAGCGATGCGGCCTCGATGGAGGGCTCGGCGCCCGATGCGGCGACGGATCTCAGCCATGCGGCGGACCTGTCGCCCGATCAAGCCGCCGCGCGGGACCTGATCGCCGGCGCGCTCCAGGCCTACGGCGTCCACCTCGTCGAAGGCCGCGTCGACCTGGCCGAAGACGAGGACGACGACCGCGACGCCGAAATCCTCGCCGTCCTCGGCCGCGCCGGCTCCGGCAAGACCCGGCTCCTGTCGCAAATGGTCCACGCCCTGCGCGACGCGGGACTGGACCCGGTCTCCACCGAGTGGGAGGGCCGCAAGAACCGCGGCCGCCGCACTTTCGCCGTGCTCGCGCCGACGAACAAGGCCGCCTCGGTCCTGCGCAATCTCGGCGTGCCGGCCACCACCATCCACCGCATCGTCTACTCCCCCGTCTACGACCCCCAGTACGAAAAAATCGCCGAATGGCTGGCGGGCGACGCCAAGCGCCCGACGGTCGAGGGCATCGAAGACGCCCTCCTCGACCGGGCCGAGGCCAGCTTCAAGGCGCACGCCTCCGTCCCCGGCGCCCTCGCCGCCATGGGCCTGCGCGGCTCCGACTTCATCACCGGCTGGTCGCGGCGCGAGGACGCGCTCGACATCGCCCTCGTCGACGAATCCTCCATGCTCGACGACAAGCAGGTGGAGGATCTCAAGGCCCTCTTCCGCCTCGTCGTCCTCTTCGGCGACCCCGCGCAGCTCGCCCCCGTCGGCCAAAGCGGCGCCATGGCCTTCGACAAGCTCCCCGAGGAGCGCAAAACCACCCTCTCCCGCATCCACCGCCAGGCCGCGGACAGCCCGATCCTCGATCTCGCCCACATGCTCGGCGAGCCCGACGTCGACTTCGAAGCCTTCGAGGCCGCCGTCCGCGACGCCGCCCGCCGCGACGACAGAGTCGTGGTGGCCGAACGCGCCGACGCCGCGCTCATGGCCCGGTCCCCCATGCTGGTCTGGCGCAACGCCACGCGCATCCGCCTGATCCACGCCTTCCGCCAGGTGCACGGCGCGCCGGAAACCGAGCTCATGCCCGGCGAGCCCCTCATCTGCGACGGCGTCGAGCTCCCCCTCAAGCACCGCCGCAAGCGCATCGATCTGGAGGCCCGCGGCCTCGTCAAAGGCGCCCCCTGCATCTACGTCGCCCCCGGCCGCAAGCCCGGCTTCGCCAAGCTCCACGTCCTCGGCGCGGAAGAGCCGCGCATCAACGTCGCCGCCATCATCCAGATCGAGCGCCCGGACGAGGCCGAGCCCTTCATCCCCACCGCCGCCAACATGGGCGCCGCCTTCCTGCATGGCGCCGC
>JBCCPD010000111.1:0-9530 GCA_039025075.1 Pseudomonadota bacterium
CAGGTAGCCGGTGAAGTCGACGCGGTCCTCGACGCCGAGCTTGAGCGCCAGGTTGCGCAGCCAGGCCAGCGCCGGCCCGTCGCCCACGACGACGCAGTCGATGTCGTCGCGGCCGCGGTCCTTCAGAACGGCCATGGCGCGAACCAGCAGATCGACGCCGTCCTGTTCGGCCATGATCCCGACATAACCCACCAGGCTGCGCCCGAGGGAGACGCGGGAGGGGTCTGGATCGACCCGGCGGAACCGCTCGGGCCTGGGGTAGCTTTTCACCACCCAGACCTCGTCGGGGTTCATGCCTCCGCGGGACACCGCGAGGCGCTTGAAGGTCTCGTTCGTGGCGATCGTGGCATCGGCGAGGGCGAAAGTGGCCCGTTCGCACAATTTGAGGACGGCCAGGAAGACCGCGCTCAGTCTGCCGCGACGGGCGAACTTGGTCTGGAACAGCTCCGGGCAGAGGTCGTGATGGTCGAACACAAACCGCGTGCCGGAGCGCAGGCGCCGCCAGGCGGCGACGAGAAAGATCAGATCCGGCGGGTTGCAGGCGTGGATGACGTCGACCGGCGCCGCGGCATGCGCCTGAGCGGCGAGGCGCAGCTGGGCGGAGAGCGCGTGAGCGTACTCGCGCAGATAGCTCAGGCGACCGCCGGAAGCCTGGGGCAGCGGATGGCGGCGGATCTCGATGCCGTCTAGCGTTTCGTGCAGCGCGTCATGGCCTTTGCCGACCGGGCAGACGACAGACACCCGCCAGCCGGCGTCGCGCAGCGCCTCCGCCTCCTGCCAAACCCTGCGGTCGAAGGGGACCGGGAGGTTCTCGACGATGATCAACACGTGCGGCGGTCGCGGTTGGGACGGACCGCCTGCCGCTTGAGGCGACGCCGAGCTCGCCGCGGCGGCGCCCGCGCGCCAGCCGACCGGAGCCGCCGAGAGCGCGCCCTGCGCCGACGCCGCCGCGAAGGGCGCGCCGATGTCGGTCTCGGTGTCGTCCTTCATGAGAGCCTTGTCCTGAGCGCAAGCGGTCCCCGGCCGCTCTGTCGGAAACAGTAGCCTACCAGAACCGAAAAGGCCAAGCCTCCTCTGCGACGTCACCGCTGCTTCGGCGGCGCCTTCCGCCGCTCGCGCCGGATCCCCGCCGCGGTTTTCCTTGCGCCGCGCTGCGCGGCGCCTATTTTCAAAGAGTGAGCGAGCCCGCCTTTTCGGCTGGCGCGCTTTTCGCATTGGCAGAAGAGGACCTGAAAGCCATAGCCCGCAGACCGCATCACGCCCCTCCGACCCGGGACACAGGACCCCGCGTCAACGACCGCATCCGCGTCCCCGAGATCAGGCTCATCGATCACGAAGGCGAGAACCAAGGGGTCGTGACCCCGGGAGACGCCATGCGCATGGCCGAGGCCGTGGGGCTCGACTTGGTGGAGATCTCGCCGAACGCCTCGCCGCCCGTGTGCAAGATCATGGACTTCGGCAAGTTCAAGTACGAACAGCAAAAGAAAGCGGTCGAAGCCAAGAAAAAACAGAAGATCATTGAGGTCAAGGAAGTCAAATTCCGACCCAACATCGACACGCATGACTACGATGTGAAGATGCGCAACGTGACGCGCTTCTTGGAGGATGGCGACAAGGTCAAGGTGACGTTGCGTTTCCGCGGCCGCGAGATGGCCCATCAGGAGCTCGGCCGCGACGTGCTGCATCGGATCGCCAAGGACACCGAGGAGCTCGGCAAGGTCGAGAGCATGCCGAAAATGGAAGGCCGCCAGATGATCATGGTGATCGGGCCGGCCAAGACCTGACCGGGCCGCGCGTGCCCCGAAAGCCGGACGTCGCGGCGAGTCGCCCCGGCGCCGAAGACGCCGGCGGCGGCAAGCTGGTCGCTCCCTCGGCGTCCCGCAACGCCGCCGCGGTGGCACAGGCTATGGCGCGTTTGCTGGCGGACGTGTCCGACGGCGCGGTGCTGGAGATCGGGTCCGGCACCGGCCAGCATGCGGTGGCTTGCGCCGCCGCGCTCCCCCGGCTGACCTGGCTTCCCAGCGATCCCGACCCGGCGCATCTGGCCTCCATCGTCGCCTGGACGGCGGAGGCGAGCGCGCCGAACCTCGCGCCGCCGCTGGCCATGGACGCGACCGAGCCATGGCCCGAGACGCCGGCCCCTCTGCGCGCGGTCTACAGCGCCAATGTCATCCATATCGCGCCGTGGACCGTGGCCGTGGGCATCGTCGCCGGCGCCGCGGCGCGATTGTCGCCCAGCGGCAAGCTGCTGTTCTACGGGCCGTTCTACGACCATGGGGAAGCCGGCGACGGCAACCGGGCCTTCGACGCCTCGCTGCGCGCGCGCGACCCGGCCTGGGGCGTGCGCGACATCCGCGACCTCGCGGCGCTCGCCTCGGGCCATGGCTTTTCGTTCCTCCGGCGGCTGGAGATGCCGGCCAACAACCTGATCCTCGTTTTCGAGCGCTGAGCCGTGCGCCGGCGTTGCCTTCAAGAGCGCCGGGCCGTCCTGGGGACGGCCTGCGACGTCGGGGGGTCGATCCCCCCGGCGGCGCAAGCGCGCTTGGCGAGGACGGCGCGCGACGGTAGGCTGCCGCCTCATGGAACAAGATCGCAGCTGGCACGACATGGGCGGCCTGCCCGCCGCCGAGGTGAACCCCGAAGAGCATGACTACGCGCTGTGGGAGAAGCGGGTCGATGCGCTTTACATGCTCTGCACCGCCCGCGGCTGGTTCGCCGTCGACGCTCTGCGCCGGGCGCTGGAAGACATGGGCGAGGACGTCTTCGAAAAGCACTCCTACTACGAGCGCTGGATCATGGCGGTGAACCGCAACCTGATCGAAGCGGGCGTCTACTCGACGGCCGAGCTGGCGGCGAAGATGGAGGCCGTGCAGGCCCGCGGCGGCGGCTATGGCGAGGCCAGCCTGGCGGGGTCCGCCGATGGCTGAGCGGGTGCGCGTCAAGGACTGGCGGCCGCGCGGCTTTCACGTGCGCGCGCCCTGGTACCTGCGCGGCAAGACCGGGGTGATCGAGCGCCGCTTGGGCGCCTTCAAGAACCCCGAGGACCTCGCCTATCACCGCCCGGCGGAAAAGATCGAGCTGCTGCGCGTGCGCTTCACCATGCGCGACCTGTGGGGCGAGACGGCCGAAAACCCCGACGACACGCTGGACGCCGAGATCTTCGCCCATTGGCTGGAGCCGGCCGAGGAGGGCGCCGATGCCGCATGATCATCCCCACCCTTCGCATGACGGCATGAGCCCGTCGGGCCATCCCTATCGGGAGGATCAGGATGGACCGCTGACGCATTTCCAGGCGCTGGAGATCGCGGTGCGGGAGCTGCTGGTGGAGAAAGGGCACTTCACGCCCCGGCAGATCGCCGAAGCCGTCGCGCGCATGGACGCGCGGACCCCCGCCGTCGGCGCCCGCGTGGTGGCGCGCGCGTGGACCGATCCGGCCTTCAAGGCGCGGCTGCTGGAGAACGGCTCCGACGCCGCGCGGGAGATGGGGGCCGACATCGACGCCCTGCAGCTGATCGCGGTGGAGAACACGGCCGAGGTGCACAACGTGATCGTGTGCACCCTATGCTCCTGCTATCCGCGCACGCTGCTGGGCATCCCGCCGGACTGGTACAAGCAGCGCGCCTATCGCGCCCGCACGGTGGTGGAGCCGCGCAAGGTGCTCAGCGAGTTCGGCCTGGCGCTGCCGGACGAGGTCACCGTTCGCGTGCACGATTCGACGGCCGACATGCGCTACATCGTGCTGCCGGCGCGGCCGGAGGGCGTCGAGGGGTGGAGCGAGGAGGCGCTCGCCGCCCTCGTCACCCGCGACTGCATGATCGGCGTGGCCGTGCCGCGCGCCGACGCGCCCCGCGCCGAAGCCGCGGAGTGACCCGCCCATGACGCGCCGGTCATGACCGCGCGCCGAAGCCGCCCCGCAACCTTGCGGCTGCAGGGGGAGGTGGGCGGCATGGCGCTGATGGTCTGCGCGCTGCTTCTGTTCTCGATGTTGGACGTCGCGGCCAAGTATCTGACCGCACGGCACGATCCGCTCCAGGTCGTCTGGGCGCGCTTCGCCTCCCAATGCTTCTGGGCGTTCCTGCTGATGGCTCCGCGCCTGCCGAGCCTGATGCGCACGGATCGGCTCGGGCTGCACATCCTGCGCTCGATGTTCCTGTTCGGGGCCAGCATCTGCTTCTTCACCGCGCTGTCGTTCATGCCGCTGGCGGAGGCCATCGCGATCTTCGAGGTCGCGCCGCTGATGATCACCGCTCTGGCCTTCCTGGTGCTGCGGGAGCCGGTGGGCCCCCGGCGCTGGACCGGCGTCGCCATCGGCTTCTGCGGGGCGATGATCATCATCCGGCCGGGCGGAGAGGTGTTCACCTGGGTCTCGATCCTGCCGATGGTCGCGGCGGCCTGCTATGCCAGCTACGCCATCGCCACCCGCTTCGTCGGCAGCTCCGAAAGCCCTTGGACCTCGTTCCTCTACACGGCGCTGGTCGGCACCGCGGCGGCGAGCGTCGCAGCGCCTTTCGTGTGGACCACGCCGACGCCGATGGACGCCATGGTCATGGGCACCTTCGGCATCGTCGGCGGGGCCGGGCATTTCTGCCTGATCCTGGCGCTGCAGCGCGCCAGCGCCTCGGTCCTGGCGCCATTCACCTATGTGGGCCTGGTCTTCGGCACGTTTTGGGGCTTCGCCGCGTTCGGAGAGCTGCCGGACAGCTGGACCGTGGCCGGCGCGGCGGTGATCGTCTCCGCCGGCCTCTACGTCTGGTGGCGCGAGCGCGTGCGGCGCGGCGCGTGACCCAAGGTCGGCCCGAGCGCGGGCGAGGTCCGGCGCGACAGGTCTTGGATCGGCTGGAGGCGGGGCTGGCGCGGCTCGGCATCGGACTGACGCCGCTCGTCGGCGGCCGGCGTTTCTCGCGCGCCGCCGGCGCGCTCGGCGCGGTCGCCGGGCGTTGGGCGCCGCCGCTGCATCGCCGCGTGGCGGCGAACCTGGCGCTGCTGGGCCGCGACGACGATCCCAAGGCGTTGTCCGCCGAGGTCTGCCGCACCTTCGCCGAGCTGGTGGTCGACTATTGGCGGCTGGACGAGCTGGCCGCTCGGCCCGACGCGATCGCGGTCGAGGGCGCCGAGCACCTTCTGCGGCCTCTGCGGGCCGGCCGCGGGGTGGTGATCGCCGGCGCGCATTTCGGGGCCTGGGAAGCGGTGCGCCTTGCGGCGCGGAAGCTCGCCGGGCGCGACTGCGCGCTGATCTACCGGGCCTTCAACAATCCCCGCGTCGACGCCATCGCGCAGGAGCGCATCCGCTACGGCGGCGCGCCGGTCCTGCACAAGGGCCCGGCCGGCGCGCGCGCGCTGCTGCGCCACGTGGGACGCGGCGGCATGGCGATGGTGCTGGTCGACCAGCGGCAGACCGGCTCCCCCCTGCTGCCGTTCCTCGGGCGCGAAGCGGAGACGGCGACGGCGGCCGCCGATCTCGCTCTGCGCTTCGACGCCGCGCTGATCACGGCCCGGGCGCGGCGCGACCCCGACGGCGACCGCTTTCACGCCGTGTTCGAGCCCGAAGTTCCGCCCGGCGATGCCCTGGCGATGATGCGGGAGGTGAACGACCGCGTCTCCGCCTGGGTGGCGGCGACGCCGGGCCAGTGGTTCTGGCTGCATCGGCGCTGGACGCTGCGCGCCCGGGGCGAGAGGATCCGCGCCGCCCGGCGCGGCGACGTGGACGCGGACCCGGCGACGCGCGCCTAGTCCTGCAGCCGCGCCGCCGCGAGGATGGGGCCGTAGCCTTGGCCCGCCTGCAGGATCACCGCCACCCCGCCCTCCTGCGCGGGGGCCGGCGGCGTCCAGACGATCGTCCCCTGGCCGTCCCAGGCTCCCAGCTTCATCCAGCCGTCGACGACGTTGCGGTAGATCAGCGCCCGGCCGGCGTTCTCCCCGCGCTTGATGACCACCGGGGCGGGGGTGCGATAAGTCACGTACCAGGCGATCGCCGCCGGCGCCGCCGTCCCCGTCGGCGCGACGCGCACTTCGATCCTGTCGCCTTCGCGCATCAGCTCCACCTGCGCCGGGGCCGGGGCCGCATGGGCCTGGGCGATCTCCGCCAGCACGTCGTCCCGGCGGCTGCCGACAAGGGCGGAGGCGCCATGGACGATCATCTGCGGCGTGTAGATCGAGCGGGCGCCCGCCGCCTCCCGATAGGCTTTCTGGCGCTTGGTGAACATCGGATGGGCGAAGACGTCGCGCCAGCCGAGATAGTCCCAATAGTCCACGTGCAGCGACAGGGCGAGCACGTCGCCCCGCTCCGCGAGATCGCCCAGAAGCGCGTCCGCCGGCGGGCAGGCGGAGCAGCCCTGCGAGGTGAAAAGCTCCACCACCACCAGCGGCGCGGCCCTGTCGTCCTCCGCGCGAGCGCGCTCGGGCCCGGCCAGGCCCGCGGCGGCGCAAAGCAGGCCGAGCCGGAGGGCGAAGCGGCGAAGGACGGCGAAGGACATGCGGGGTCTCCTGCGTTGAGCGCGCAACCTAGGACCACGCCCGGGCTTGGGCGAGTCAAGCCTGCGAGAGGGATCGGAGAGCGCGGCCCGAGGCGCTACCAGCGGCGGGACCGGGCGATCCAGACGTCCGCCTCGTCGCCGAAGCTCCGCCGCAGCAGCGCCTCCTCGCCAAGGATGAAGCGTCGCGTGATGAGGATCGGGAACAGCAGGCAGGGCAGCAAAGCGCCCAAGGAGCCCAGCAGCAGCCCTGTCCCCATCAGCATCAGCCACATGCCGGTGTAGATGGGGTTGCGGTTGAACGCGAAAGGGCCGCTGGTGATCAGCGATTTCGGGTGGCGGCGCGGCTCGATCGGCGTCTTGCGGAGCGCGAAATGAACCGCCGACCACCCGATCAGGGCGAAGCCCGCGGCAAGCAGAACGCCGCCCGCCACGGGATTGGACCCGAAGATCCAGACCGGCTTGGTCTCGTTCAGCACCGCCGCCAGAAGGGCGTGCAGCCCCAACCAGACCGGCGGCAGATCCGCCCTGCTCAACAGGCCGATCACGGCGCCGCGCCGGCCGCCGGATCAGTGGAAGGCGAACTCGTGCTGCCTGTAGGCGACGTCGCGGGGTCCGAGAAGGGTCTCATGTGTCACGCGCACCGAATGCAGAGGGCCGTCGAGTTCCCGTTCCCAGAAGTCCAGGAACTGGATCAGGCGGGGGAATTTAGGGGCCACGTCGTAGTCCTGCCACACATAGGTCTGAAGCAGGCTTTTCGCATCGGGCATGCGATAGGTGATTTCGGCGGTGGCGAGGGCATAGCCCTCGAGCTGTCGGCGGAAATCGTCGTCCACGCAGGCGGTCATGGGCTCTCCAGAGCATCTCCTCGATCGGCTTACGCCGGATCTCGACGGCGCGCGTTTCGGCACGGACCCGTCGCGGGCGTGCTGGAACTGTCGAGACCGAGGTCTCGTCCGGCAACGGTTTTCTGCCGTCCATGGCGCCAAAGCCGTGAAAAGCCCGGGGTTTCGGCACGAGGACGCGCCGGCGCCCACCACGCGGTCGATCCGAGAACGCAAGACGGCGAGCTGGATCAGCGCGCGGCCCGGTCTCCCTTGCGTCGGGGACCTAGACGCCGGTGGTCGTCGTTCGGCCGCAGATCCGCTCCTTGCGGGCTCGGCCGGCCGCGCCGCCGGCGTCGCGCAGCGCGCCTTGCGGAGGCCGGCTCGCTCGGGCAGGCAGAACGGATGGAGCTTGCGGTGGAAGGGCTCGCCTGCCGACGCGGCGGGCGCACGGTGTTCGAAGGCGTCTCGCTGCGCATCGCCCGGGGCGAGGCGATGTTGATGCGCGGACCCAACGGCTCAGGAAAATCGAGCCTTTTGAGGGTTCTCGCCGGCCTCACCCCGGCCGAAGCCGGGACGGCGCGTCTCGGCGACGCGACGCTCGCGGAGAGCGAGGCCTGGCGGGAGCAGGTGGCCTTGGCCGGCCACCAGGACGCGGTCAAGCCGGCCCTGACGGTGCGCGAGAACCTCTCCGCCTGGGCGGCGATCGACGGCCGGTCGGCGTCCGAGGCGGATGCGGCGCTGGAGCGCTTCGGGCTCGCGGGCCTCGCGGCGGATCCGACGCAGTGGTGTTCGGCGGGGCAGAAGCGGCGGCTGGGGCTGGCGCGGCTTTTGGTGACGCGTCGGCCGCTTTGGCTGCTGGACGAGCCCACGGTCAGCCTCGACGCGCACTGGATCGGCGTCTTCGCGGAGGTGGTGAGGGCCCATTGCGCGGCCGGCGGTTTTGCCTTGGCGGCGAGCCACGCGGAGATGGGCTTCGGCGGCGGCGCGACGGTGGATATGGGCGCGTCGACGCTCACCGATCGCGGCTCTGGAGCCGCCCCGGCGGGCTCAGAAGATCCCTTCTTGTCAGAGGGTTGGGCGTGATCCGCAGCTTCACCGCGCTGCTGCGACGAGACCTCCGGCTGGCCTTCCGTATCGGCGGGGGGGGGCCTTTGGGCGTGGCGTTTTTCGGGCTCGTGGGGCTGATGCTGCCGTTGGGGGTGGGGCCGGAGGGGGGCGTTTTGGGGCGGGTGGCGGCGGGGGGGATCTGGGTTTCGGCGTTGCTGGCGTGCTTGCTGTCGCTGGACCGGCTGTTTCAGGCGGATCTGGAGGATGGGAGCCTGGATCAGATCGCGCTGGGGCCTTTGCCTCTGGAAGGGGTGGTGGTGGCCAAGGCGACGGCGCATTGGCTGACGACGGGGCTGCCTTTGACCGCGGCCGCGCCCCTTCTGGGGGTGACGCTGAGCCTGCCGGGAGGGGCGCAACCCGTTCTGATCGCTTCGCTTTTGATCGGCGCCCCGGCGCTGAGCCTGGTCGGGGCCATCGGCGCGGCGCTGACGGCTGGTGTGCGGCGCGGGGGGCTGCTGCTGAGCGTGCTGGTGCTGCCGCTCTACGTGCCGACGCTGATCTTCGGCGCGCAGGCGGTGGAGCGGGCGAGTCTGGGGCTCGCGGCCGGACCGGCGCTGATGTTTCTGGGAGCGGTGACGCTGCTGGCCTGCGGGACGGCGCCCTTCGCCGCGGCGGCGGCGTTGAGGATCAATCTGAGGTGAAATCGCGTGCCGCAAGCGTGCAACCTGGGTGCACGGTTCGTGCACGGTTCTTGCCGCAAGGGCGCACCGGATGTCGTGCAGGGGCGCCGCAGGCGTGCCGCGCACGTGCGCACAGCGTCGGACTCGGGTTTCGCAAACGTTAAGCGTGGCGAGTTGAAACCCGCCCTACGCCTTGGCGCCCTCTCGACGGCCGCGCGAGCCGAGTCGTTCGCCGGGTCAAGGCTCGCGCAGCGAAGCGGAGCGACCGGTCTTCTTCAGGCCGGCTCGGCCTTGAGGCCCCGCCAGACTTGGCGTTGAACGCCGGAGGGCGACTCGGCGGACGCTCGAAGCAGAGCCCTCCGGGCTCTTCCCCAGCAAACGGCGATCTTCCTCGAAGCCAAACCGACGCCCGCCGATCCAGGCGCCGTGCGGCGCGGGGCCGGGCCGGGGGCCCCCGCCCCCCCCCGCCGGCCCCCCCGGGGGGGCAGAAGCAACGCGGCGAAACC
>JBCCPD010000112.1:0-9451 GCA_039025075.1 Pseudomonadota bacterium
CTCTTCCCGGTCCGAGAGCACGGCGACGGCGTGCGCGCGCCGCGCATCACGGCCTGGCGCGCCGGCTCGGGCGTCGCCGCCACGCTGCGCGATCCCGCCCTCTTCGGCGCCGTCGCCCAGGCGGCGACGGAGGCCGGCGCCACGGGCATCGGCGGCATCGGCTTCGAGATCTCGGACGCCGAGGCCCGGCTGGAAGAGGCCCGCGCCGACGCGGTGCGCCACGCCATGGCGCGCGCCGAGGCGATGGCCGAGGCCGCGGGCCTGCGCCTGGGCGCGGTGCTGGAGATCGTGGACGGCGGCGGGCTCTCCCCGCAGCCGCGCTTCGCCGCGCGCGCCGAGGCCGCCATGATGTCCGATGCGATGCCCGTCGCTCCGGGGCGCCAGGAGCTGGAGGCGCGCGTCTCCCTGCGGGCCGAGCTGTGCGGCTGAACCCCTAGAACCTAGAACCGCGGCGGGGCCAGCATCCGCCGCGCCACGTTCTCCGCCCCCGGCCGCGCGCCGGTCCCGTCGAAGGCGCCGCGCACCTGCGTGGCCCAGCCCAGCGCCGAGAGAAAGGTGTCGGCCCGCCCGGGCTCGGGCGGGCGAGGGTCGTTCCAGAACGCCTCCAAGGGCTGCGGATCGGTCAGACCGGGCAGATCGAAGATCGCCGCGCCCAGCGCCTTGACCGGCCGTCCGAGCCGCAAGGCCGATAGGCCCGCGGTGGAGTTGACCGTGACCACGCCCGGCGCCTGCGCCAGCAAGGCGGGCAGATCGCCGCCGTCGATCACCTCCACCCGATCCGCCGACGCGCCCGCCGCCGCCTTCAGCAGACGCCGCCAGAGCGTCAGCCCGTTGTCGACCGGGTGGGTCTTGATCAGCAGACGGGCCTCTGGCGGCGCATGGGCGGCGAAGCTGCGGACGACCTCGGCGGCTGTGACGCGCAGGTCCGCGTGAGGGCCGTGGGCGCGCACCTGAAAATCTGTGCGCAGCTGAAGCGGGAACAGAAAGGCCGGCGCGTCCGCCCAGGCCTGCACCACCGCCTCGGCCTGCCGCCGCGCCGCGCCGGCCCGCGCCTGCGTCCACAGGAAGCCGCCGTATTCGGCCAGCGGATGCCAGATCGCATGGCGCCTGTACGACGGATGCGTCGCCCAGGAGGTCAGCCAATTGGTCAGGTTCCAAGCCACGTCCATGGCCGCCATCTTCGCGAAGCGGGAGGCGTAGAGCCCCGTCTCCTCCGGCGGCGCGTCGCGGGCCAGCGCCTCGATGGCGGGCCAGTCGCGGGGAAAGCGGCCGTCGGCGCCGCCGCCCTCGGGCTCGACCGTCAGCCAGTCGGGGCGCACGTAGCCCAGCTCCACATGGTGCAGCCGCACGCCCAGGGCCCGCGCCTCGGGCAGCGCCGCGGCATGGGCCGCCCGCCGGGCCCCCAGGAAGGCGAGATCGGTCACGCCCTCCCGCGCCATGAACCCGCCAATCCAGTCCGGCCAGCCGCGCGCGGATCCACGATACGAAACGCCGCCCGGCCGCCGCCACAAAAGCGCGTCGCCCGGGCAGGTATGGACCCGCAGCACGCGCGCGCCGAGGGCCTCCAGCGCGTCGCCCAGATAGGAAAAGAACAGCGAGGACGGCCCCTGCAGCAGCAGCGCCGTCCGCCCCGCGCCGTGATCCGCATAAAGGGTCTCAGCGCCGGCGTCGATGGCCTGAGGGCCTGGGTCGCGGGCCTGAGGGCCGGGATCGGAGGGCGCGGCGGAGCCTGGCATGGGACCGGCGTGCCGCACCCGCGCCCCGGGTGCAAGGCCGCGCGCCCGGGCGCGTTGACTTCCCCCCACCCGCCGCATAGCCGGAACCTCGAGCGCGCAACGCGGGGCGGAGCGGAGGCGAAGCATGGACGGATCGGCGGAGGCGCGGCGGCGCCGCGTCCTGTTCCTGCAGGGACCGCCCACCCCGTTCTGGCCGGAGCTCGCCCGAGCCTTCGAGGATGCGGGCCATGAAACGCGCCGCCTGATCTTCTGCGCCGCCGATCTGGCCTTCTGGCGTCGCCGCGGCGCGCATCATTATCGCGGCCGCTTCTCGCGCTGGCGCGATCATGTGCGCGGCTACATGCGCGATCAGGGCGTCGACGCGGTGGTCTACTACGCCGACCGGCTGCCCTATCACGTCGTCGCGGCCGAAGAGGCGGAGGCGCTCGGCATCCCCGCCTATGCCGTCGAATTCGGCTATCTGCGCCCCGATTGGCTGACCTTGGAGCGGCGCGGCATGGGCGCCTTTTCGCACTTCCCCGACACGCCCGACGCGGTGCGCGCCATCGCCGCTCAGCTGCCGGCGGACCCGGCGATGGACGAGCGGTTCTCGCACTCCTTCCTGCAGGAGGCGTCGCGGGACATCGGCTTCAACCTGATCAATGCTTTGCTCGGCCTGCCCTATCCGTTCTACCAGATGGACAAGCCCTATCACCCGCTGCTGGACTATCCCGGCTGGATCCCTCGGCTCCTGCGCTCCCGCGTCGAGGCGGAGGAGGCGGAGAGGGTGACCAAGCGCTGCGAGGCGCGCGACTTCCGCTACGCCCTCGTAGCGCTGCAGATGCAGTCCGACTACCAGATCCGCGACAACGCCGCCTATGCCGGCCTGGCGGAGCTGATCGAGGACGTGGTCGAGAGCTTCGCCCGCCACGCGGCGCGGGAACGGCGGCTGATCTTCAAGCTGCATCCCTTGGACAACGGGCTGGAGGATTGGCCCGAGGTCGTCCGCTCCGCCGCCCGCCGGCACGGCGTGTCGCGGCGCACGGCGGTGATCGACGGGGGTCGGCTGGACGCGCTGATCAAGCATGCCGACGGGGTGGTGGTGGCCAACTCCACCGTCGGCCTGCACGCCATCCGCGCCGGGGTTCCGGTCCTGGCGCTGGGCGAGGCGATCTACTCCATGCCGGGCCTCGCCCATCAAGGGCCGATCAGCACGTTCTGGGAGGCGCCGGAGCCCATCGACGAGGGCCTCGCCGCCGACTTCGTCAAGGCGCTCGCCGGGACCATCCAGGTGAAGGGCTCGTTCTACGACCCCGAGGGCCGACGCCTGGCGCAGGCGGAGATCGTGCGCCGCATCGTCCACGACCGGGTCAACGCGCCCGGCGCTTTCGCGCCCTCCCCGCCCCGCCTCCCGGTGCGCAGACGGCGCATGGGCTGAGGGGCGGCCGCCTCAGCCAGGCGAAGCCGCGCGCTCCCGCTCCACCCGCGCGCCGATCCAGGCGAAGCCGGCCGCCATGACCGCGGACCAGCCGGCCATGCCCAGCAGCTGCGTCTCGAACCCCACGCCCGCGTCGATCAGCCAGCCCGACACGCCCGGCCCCACCGCCGTCGCGAAAACCATCGAGGACGTCGCCAGCGCCCGGATCGACCCGAGGTTCCGCGTGCCGTAGATCTCTGGCCAGAACGCCCCCGACGCCGCCGACCCGAAACCTTGCATCGCCCCCAGCAGCGCCATCGTCAGCGCCGCCGCCCAGAACGGCTGGAACGCCCCCGCGACGCCCAGCCCCACCGCAAGCAGGCCGGGCCACAGCGCCAGAACCCGCGCCGCGCCGTACCGGTCCGCCGCCCAACCGCCGGCGAAAGTCGCCGGAACCGCCACGGCGACGTAGAGCGCGAAGAGCGCCGCGAACCCTTCCAGCGGCCAGCCCTTCAGCTCGGTCAGGTGCACTTGGTGGAAGAAGAACGCCGTGCCGAAGACCGGCGGCGCCAGCACCCCAGGCAGCACCGCCCAGAACAGCCAATGGCCCAGCGCCTCGCCCCGCGTCCAATGCCACCCCCGCAGCCCCGCCGCCTGCTCCGCCTCGGGGACCGAGCGCGGCGTCCGCTCCGTCCGCAGAAGCCGCGGGAACAACGGCGCGAGGCACAGCGCCAGCCCCGCCGCCGCCCACCAGGCCCCGCGCCAGCCGACCAGGCCGATCAGCGCCACGAAAAGCACCGGCAGCACCGCCTCCCCGACCGAGAACCCCAAGGTGCAGACCGCCACCGCCCGCCCCCGCGCGCGTGCGAACCAGCGCCCCATCGACACGATCGCCGTGTGATAGAGCATCCCCTGCCCGCAGAACCGCAGTCCGAACACCGCCGCCGCCAGCGCCGCCGGGCTCCAGACCGAGGCGGCGAAGGCGCAGACCAAGGCGAAGACCACCATCAGCCCCGTGCACAGCGTCCGCGCCCGGAACCGGTCCGTCAGCCCCCCGGCCCACATCATCAGCGCCGCCGACATCAGCGTGCCGAGGGTGTAGATCCCGCCCCAATCCCCGTGGCTCAGCCCGAACTCGGCCCGGATTTCACCGGCGAAGAGCGCGATGAAGAAGGTCTGCCCGAAGCTCGACGAAAACGTCATCAAAGCGCCGGCGCCCAGCCAGGGCGCATTGGCGCGGACGAAGGCGGAAAGGCTCTGGGGCGGGGCCGCGACGCTCACCTGCGGCGCAGGACGCGGACCTTGACCGGCCCTCGGGTGCGCAGGGTGATCTTGCCCAAGGGCTCCGGCGGCGCGCCAGCCGCCTCGAGCCGGAATCGGGGCAGAGTCCGCGCCAGCGCCATCAGCCCCTCCATCCGCGCCAACGCCAGGCCCACGCAGATGCGCGGCCCGCCGCCGAAGGGGATGTGCGCGAAAGGCGGCCGGTTGGCCCGCCCTTCGGCCAGAAAGCGCGTCGGGTCGAACCGGCCCGGCTCGGTCCAATAGCGCGGGTTGCGCTGGATCAGGTGGATCGCCAGCTGGATGCGCGCGCCCGCCGGGATCTGCAGGTCCTCGAACCGGTCCTCGGCGATGGCCTGCCGCCCCACCGAGAACGCCGGCGGATAGAGCCGCAGCAGCTCGTCATAGGCGGCCGGCAGCAGACCGACGGCCTTGGCCTCGGCCACGCTCAAGGACGCTCCGGCCTCGGCCTCCGCCGCCGCGGCGGCCAGACGGTCCTGCCACGCCGGCTCCCGCGCCAGCCGGTCGAGCCCCCAGGCGAGGGACTGCGCCGTCGTCTCGTGTCCCGCCGCGAACAGAACCAGCACCTCGTTGCGGATGGCGCGGCGGTCCAGCAGCTCCCCCGTCTCCGCGTCGCGGGCATGCACCAGGATGTCCAGCAGATCCGGGCGCTCCGGCTCGCCCTTCCCGCGCTCCTCCAGCCGCTTGTCGACCAGGGCGTAGAGCCAGGCGTCCAGCTCCGCGATCCAGGCCCGCGCCTGCGTCTTCGACCGGCGCGGCGCCCACCAGGGCAGGTCCAGCACGTCCGCCATGTCGATTGAGCCGCTGAAGGTGATGATGTCCTCCATCAGCCGCGCGATGCGCGCCGGATCCGCCCCCATGTCGGCCGAGAAGAACGCCTCCATGGCGATGCGCATGGTCAGCTCGGCCGCGTCCTCGGTCAGGTTCACCTCGGCCCCGCCGTCCGCCGCCCGCTCCCACCGCGCCAGCATCGCCTCGACATGCTTTTCGACGACGTGCTCCACCCCCTTCATCGCCCGCGCGTTGAAGGCCGGCGAGATCAGGCGCCGCCGCTGCTTCCACGCCCCCCCTTCCATGATCAGCGAGGACTCGCCCAAAAACTCCCCGAAGATGATCTCGTAGAACCGCCCTTTGACGTAGTTTTCCGAATTGCTCTGCAGGATGTGCCGCGCCAGGTCCGCGTCGTTTACGGAGATCACCGTCTCCGGCCCCACCTTGTTCACCAGCCAGCGCCGATCCTTCACCTCCGGGTGATAGAGGTTCAGGAAGTTGCGCGAGGTCCGCCAGATCGCCCGGAACATGTGCAGCTTGCGCAGGATCGGAGAGCGCGCCAGCCGCGCCAGCGACGGGGAGGGCGGCGGCGTGTAGAGCGTATCGGGCGCGGGGATCGGGGCGCTTGCGTCCATGGCGGCGGCTCTCCGGAGGGCTGGCACGGCGATCTGGATGGCGTCGACCGAGGATGACCGGTTTCACGGCGCGAGGCCAGCCGCGGGGCCGCTCCGGAAGGCGGTTGCGCCGCCGCCTCGGCGAGGCGACGGTGCCGTCCCTGGCGATCCGCCGGAGGGGGAGCGACGATCCATGTGGCCCGACACGCGCCTGACCCAGCTTCTGCAGATCGAGCATCCGATCCTGCAGGCGCCCATGGCCGGGACCTGCACGGCGGAGCTCGCCGCCGCCGTCTCCAACGCCGGCGGGCTCGGGGCCATCGGCGCCGGCGCCATGACGGTGGAGCAGATCGAGGCGCGCCTGTCGCAGACCCGCGCCCGCACCAACCGGCCCCTGAACCTCAACTTCTTCATGGCCGACCCGCCCCCCGCGCCGGAGGTCTTCGCCCGCGCCGCCGAGGCCGCCGCGCCGACCTGGAAGCGACTCGGCCTCGGCCCGCCGCCCGACGCGCCGCCGCCCCGCGTCGCCCGCGGCTTCGACGAGGCGCGCATGGAGATTTTGCTCGCCCACCGGCCCGCCGTCGCCAGCTTCCACTTCGGCGCCCCCTCGGCCGAGGAGATCGAGGCGTTGCAGGAGGCTGGGATCCTCGTCCTCTCCTCCGCCTCCACCGTGGCGGAGGCGCGGGCGCTCGCCGCCCGAGGCGTCGACGCCATCATCGCCCAAGGCTGGGAGGCAGGCGGCCATCGCGGCTCCCACGACGTGACCGGCCCTGACGAGGGCGTCGGCCTCTTCGCCCTGATCCCGCAGGTCGTCGACGCCGTGGACGTGCCGGTGATCGCCGCCGGGGGCGTGGCCGACGGGCGCGGCGTCGCCGCGGCCTTCGCGCTGGGCGCCTCAGGCGTCCAGATCGGCACGGGTTTTCTTCTGACGCCCGAGGCGGCGACGGACGAGGCCCGCCGCGCCCGCCTCCGCGCCTCCGACGGGTCGGACACGATGCAGACCCAGGCGATCTCCGGCCGCTCCGCCCGCGCCGCGCGCAGCCCTTGGGCCGAAGGCATGACCGGCGCGCCCGTGGCAGGCTTCGGCGACCAATACGCGCTCTCGAAGCCGGTCATGGAGGCGGCGCCGGACGAGGCCTCCTTCCACCTCTACGGACAGGCCGCCGCCCTCGCGCCCGAAGCTCCGGCCGAGGAGATCGTCCGCGCCCTCGCCGAGCGGGCCGAGGCCGTCTTCGCCCGCCTCGCCCTGCGCCTCTGAGCGGGCGTGCGCACGGTGCTGCCTTATTTCGCCTTATTTAGCTTTATATATTTCAATGGCTTGCCTGGCGTCCACGCGTGGACACCCTTGGACGCCAGGCTCCGAACGTCGCGCAGGGGCTCACAAGACGTAGCGGCTCAGGTCGGCGGATTTCGCAAGGTCCCCGACCTTCTCCTCCACATAGGCCCGGTCGATGGTCACCGACTGGCCGTCCCGGTCCGGGGCCTCGAAGCTCAGGCTCTCGAAGACCCGCTCCAGCACCGTGTGGAGCCGCCGCGCCCCGATGTTCTCGACCGAGCGGTTCACCTCCGCCGCGATCTCCGCCAAGGCCGCGACCCCGTCCTCGGCGAACTCCACGGTCAGCCCCTCAGTCGCCATCAGCGCCTCGTATTGCCGGGTCAGGGCGTTATCCGTCTCCGTCAGGATCCGCACGAAGTCGCCTTCGGTCAGCGCCTTCAGCTCCACCCGGATCGGCAGCCGCCCCTGAAGCTCCGGCAGCAGGTCCGACGGTTTCGACACGTGAAAGGCGCCGGATGCAATGAAAAGAATATGGTCCGTCTTCACCGCCCCATGCTTGGTGGTGACCGTCGTCCCCTCGATCAGCGGCAGCAGATCCCTCTGCACCCCTTCGCGGCTGACGTCCGCGCCCCGAGCCCCCTCCCGCGCGCAGACCTTGTCGATCTCGTCGAGAAAGACGATCCCGTCGTTCTCCACCGCCTCCAGCGCGTCGCGGGTGAGGCTCTCCTGATCCACCAGCTTGTCGGCTTCCTCCGCGATCAGCACCTCGTAGCTGTCGGCGACCTTCATGCGCCGGGTCTTGGTGCGCCCGCCCATCATCTTGCCGAAGATGCCGCCCAGATCCGCCATCTGCCCGGGCTGCTGCCCGGGGATGTCGATCATCCCAAGCGGGTTCGAGGTGTCGGCGACCGTCACCTCGATCTCCTGATCGTCCAGCTCCCCGACCCTCAGCCGGCGGCGGAACATCTCCCGCGTCTGCTCCCGCGCGCCCTCGCCGCAGAGGGCGTCCAGCACCCGCTCCTCCGCCGCGCCATGGGCCCGCGCCTTCATCTCCTCGCGACGCCGATCCTTCAGCATCACGATCGCGGCCTCCACCAGGTCGCGCACGATCTGCTCCACGTCGCGGCCCACATAGCCGACCTCGGTGAACTTGGTCGCCTCCACCTTCAGGAACGGCGCCTTGGCGAGCCGCGCCAGCCGACGCGACACCTCCGTCTTGCCCACGCCCGTCGGCCCGATCATCAGGATGTTCTTGGGCGTCACCTCCCGCTGCATCTCCTCGGGCAGACGGCGGCGGCGCCAGCGGGCGCGCAGGGCCACGGCGACGGCGCGCTTGGCCTCCGCCTGGCCGATGATGAACCGGTCGAGCTCGGAGACGATTTCGCGGGGGGTCAGGTCTGTCATGGCGGTCCACATAAGGGCCCGGCGGGCGCGACGAAAGGGATCACGGGCGGCTCCGACCCCGTCCCGTTCGCGTGAGGTTCATGGCGCCGCGGGCGCCGCGTCCCCTCATGGGCGCCATCGTCCGGCCCTCGCCGGGCCGACCGGTTCCCAACGGAAGGACCCCGACCATGACGCTCCTAAAACGCCTCGCGATCGTCACCGCCGCCGGCGCGGCCCTCTTCGCCGTCGCCATCCCCGCCCTAGTCAACGCTCAAGAAGCCCCCCGAGCCGGCATCTTCGTCGGCGACAGCAACCACGTCGCCACCGGCGAGGCCCGTCTGGTGGAGCGCGACGGCCGCTGGTTCGTCGAACTCGGCGCTGATTTCTCCCTGGACGGCGCGCCCGACCCCAAGGTCTCCGTCGGCGGCCTCGACGCCGGCCCGGGCCTGATCCTCGCCCCGCTGGAGCGCAAGACCGGCGCCCAGACCTACGCCCTCCCGGTCGGCTTCGACGTCTCGTCGGTCGAGCGCATCTGGATCTGGTGCGAGCGCTTCTCGGTCCCTCTCGGCCACGCCGATCTCTCCGCATGAGGGCGCGACTGCTCTCCGGCCGCCCCCGCGCCGAACGGATCGGCGCGGGGTGGGCGGGCGGGAGCGCCCGACCCGTTCGGCGCCGGGGCGGCGCTCAGCCCGCGGCGATCTTCTCCACCGTCAGCGAGCCGTTGGTGAAGACGCAGATATCCGCTGCGATGGCCATGGCCCCCCGGGCGATCTCCTCGGCCGAGCCCTCGCCTGCCATCAGCCCCCGTGCCGCCGCCAGCGCGAAATTGCCGCCCGAACCAATGGCCGCCACGTCGTGCTCGGGCTCCAGCACGTCGCCGGCGCCGGTGATGATGAAGAGGTCGCGCCCGTCGGTGACGATCAGCATCGCCTCGAGGTTGCGCAGGTACTTGTCGGTCCGCCAGTCCTTGGCGAGA
>JBCCPD010000113.1:0-9421 GCA_039025075.1 Pseudomonadota bacterium
ATGCGCCGTCTTCAGCCAGGGCGTGATCCCGCCGATCCGCGCCGCGTCGACCTGGCAGACATGCATCGCCCTCTGAACCGCATAGTCCTTGAACTGGCTGAGCGAATAGAGGCTCTCGCCGACCGCCACCGGCACGCGGGATTTCGCCGCCAGCGCCGCATGGGCGCCGACGTCGTCCGCCGGCATCGGCTCCTCGAACCACGCGATGCCGAGATCGGTCAGCATCTCCGCCCGCCGCATCGCCTCGGCCAGCGAAAACCCCTGATTGGCGTCGGTCATGATCTCGAAGCCGTCCCCCACGGCCGCGCGCACCGCCTCCAGCCGCGCCCGGTCCTCGGCGAGGCTCGGCCGCCCGATCTTCACCTTCACGCCCGCGAACCCCTCCGCTTTGCGGGCCGCCGCGTCCTCCGCCAGCGCCTCGGGGCTCAAATGCAGCCAGCCGCCTTCGGTGGAATAGACCGGGCGCGAGGGCCAGGCCCCGCCCGCCATGCGCCACAGAGGCTGGCCCGCCTTGCGGCAGCGCAGGTCCCACAGCGCCGTATCGACCGCCGCCAACGCCAACGACGTGATCGCGCCCACCGCGGTCGCATGGGTGGCGAACAGCAGGTCCCGCCAGATCCCCTCGATCGCCTCCGCCTCGGCCCCGATCAGCCGCTGAGCCAGCGTCTCCCGCAGCAAGGCCAGGATCGAGGCGCCGCCGGTGCCGATCGTGTAGGAGTACCCCGTCCCCTCCGCTCCGTCGGCGTCGGTCACGGTGACCAGCGGCGTCTCCTGCGCCTGAAAGCTCTGGATGGCGTCCGTGCGCGTCACCGTCGGCGCCAGAACCGCCATGTCCAGCCGCACCCGTTCGATCTTCGCCATGGCGTCTCCTCCCGATCCCGCCCTAGGCTGCCGGAAAACAGGGAGGACCGTCCATGGCCGACAGAAAGATCGCCGTCGTCACCGGCGCGGGCGGCGGCATCGCCGCGCCGCTGCTCCCGCGCCTCGCCGCCGAGGGCTGGGGCCTGCACCTCACCGACATCTCTCAGGAGATGCTCGCCCCCGCCCTGGCCGAAGCGCGCAAGCACGACCCCGACGCCACCGGCGTCGTTTCCATGTTGGAGTCGGTGGAGGCCTGCCGCGCCGCCCTGCCGCCGTCGGGCGCGATCCACGCCCTGGTGCACCTCGCCGGCATCTTCGTCCCGCATTCGGTCTCCGAGCAGGGTCGTCCCGTCTATGAGCGCACAATGGCCGCCAACGCCGACAACGCCTTCGACCTGGTCGCGGCGGCGGACGATCGCCTCGCGGACCATGCCCGCATCGTCTTCATCTCCTCGCTGGCCTTCTCCGCCGGCTCGCCCGAGCACCCGGGCTATTCCATGGCCAAGGGGGCTCTGGTGGGCCTCACGCGCGCCCTCGCCCGCAGCCACGCGCCCCGCGGCATCCTGGTGAACGCGCTCGCGCCGGGGATCATCGAGACGGGGATGCCCGCCCACGTGATCGCCAAGGACGGCGAGGCCTACCGCAAGCGCATCCCGCTCGGCCGCTTCGGGGCGCCCGAGGAGGTCTCCGGCGTCATCGCCTTCCTGCTCTCGCCCGACGCGGGCTACATCACCGGCCAGACCCTCCGCATCGACGGGGGCGTCACCGCCGGGTGAGGGGCGGCCTCGCCTCCGGGGCATCGAGCCCCATCGGCTCGCGCGCTTCGCGCGGGCGCCCGGACGGGCGGATGTTTCGAGGGCGTTGATGAAGAACGCTTTTTGCGGGGGAAGAGCCGCAGGGGCTCTTCATCGAGCGTCCGCCGAGTCGCCCTCCGGCGTTCAACGCCAAGTCTGGCAGGGCCTCAAGGCCGAGTCCCGCCGAAGAGGCGGGGTCGCTTCGCTGCGCTGCGCGAGCCTTGACCCGCGGAACGACTCGGCTTGCGCGGAGCCCACGGGGCCTAAACCTCCACCCACCCTCCGGTCACATTGAGCCGCGTGCCGGTGATGAAGCTGGCGCGGTCTGAGATCAGGAACTCCGCCGCCTCGCCCAGCTCTTCGGGCGTGCCGAGGCGCTTGAGCGCCGTCTCCTCGGCCACCGCGTCGTTCACCACCGTGCCGCTCGCCGCCACCATGTCCGTGGCGATGCGGCCCGGTCCGATGGCGTTGATGCGGATGCCGTGAGGTCCGAGATCATAGGCCGCGGCCCGCACGAACCCCAGCAAAGCCGCCTTCGACGTGGCGTAATAGCTGCTCACGAAGGGGATCCCCACCTGCCCCGCGATGGAGCTCATGGCCACGATGGCGCCCGGCGTCCCCCGCGTCATCCAGCGGCGGGAGACCTGGCGGGACCCGTCCACCACTCCGTCCACGTTCACCGCCAGGGTCTGGGCCCAGAACGCCTCGTCCCCGGCGGAGGCGAAGGGCTTCTTGCGCCCGTCCTCCCGCGGCGACACGCCGGCATTGGCGATCAGCGCCGTCACCGGCCCCAAAGCCGCCTCCGCCGCGTCGAGCGCCGGGCCCCAGGCCGCCGGATCCTCCACCGCCAGCCCCACCGCGCAGACCGCGTCGCCGCCGCCCAGAGCCGCCGCGCCCGCCTCGGCGCTGGCTTGGGTGGAGCCGGCCACGGCCACCTTCCAGCCGCGCGCCAGGCACACTTTGGCGCAGCCGAGCCCGATGCCTCGGCTCCCGCCTGTGATCAGCACCGTTCCGCTCATCGCTCGCTCCCTTCCCTGCAACCCCTGCCGCGCGGGGATTTCTTCACGCCGCGGCGACGACGGCGCGCCCGATGCGCCAAGCCCGGCGCCTGCGGCCCCAGGCCTCTCGGCCCGCTCCCGCAACGTCGCGCAAGCGCCTGAAATCCCTCGAGGACCCGCCCCCGAGGCCATCGCGGAGGCCCGGCGCGGCGCCCGCGCCCCTCTTTACACCAAACGGGCGTTCGGCATACCCCTCCCCGCCATGACCGAGGCCTCCGCCCAGACCCCGCCGGCCTACGACCCCGCGGACCCGGCCGTGATCCGAGACCCCTATCCGGCGCTGCTTCGCCTCCAGCGGGAGGATCCGGCGCATTGGTCGCCGACGCTGCGCGCCTGGATCCTGACCCGGCACGCGGACGTGCGCCGGGCGCTGAACGATCCGGCCATGAGCGTCGATCGAATCCGGCCTTTTTATCAACGACTTCCCGAAGGAGACCGGGCGACCCTGTCGGACATCGTCCGCTATCTCGACCTATGGCTCGTCTTCCGCGACCCGCCGGAGCACACCCGCCTGCGCCGCCTGATGGCCAAGGCTTTCACCCGGAAGACGGTCGAGGGGCTGCGCGCGCCGGTGGAGGCGCTGGTGGCCGAACTGCTGGACGATCTGCCCGTCGGCGAGGAGATCGACTTCGTCGACCGCTTCGCCATGGCGCTGCCGGGCCTCGTCATCATGGATCTGCTGGGCGTCCCGCGGGAGGAGCTGGGGCGCATCAAGTCCTGGTCCGATGAGATGCAGCTTTTCATCGGCTCGGCCCGCTCCGCCCCCGACAAGAACGCTCGCGCCGCCCATGGCGCCCGTGAAATGGCGAGCTTCTTCAGGGAGTTGATAGAGGCGCGGCGGCGTACGCCGCAGGACGATCTCACCTCCCAATTCGTGGCCGCGCGGGACGGAGGCGACGCGCTCGGCGAGGACGAGCTGGTGGCCGCCTGCATGCTGGTGCTGTTCGGCGGGCATGAGACGACGACGAACCTGCTGACCACCGGCTTCGAAAAGTTCATCCGCCATCCCGATCAGGCGGCGCGGCTGCGCCACGATCCCTCCCTCGCCGCGTCGGCGACCGAAGAGTGCCTGCGGCTCGACGGCCCCTCCGGCTCCATGGCGCGCCTGGTGGCGGAAGCCCATGATATCGCAGGGAAAACCCTCGAACCTGGCCAGCGAGTCTTCGCCATGCTCAACGCCGCGAACATGGACCCGGAGGTCTTCGACGACCCGCTGAGCTTCGACATCGGGCGCGACGCCAAGCGCCACGTGACCTTCGGCTACGGGACCCACTTCTGCATCGGCGCCGCGCTGGCGCGGCTGGAGGGGGAGATCGCGTTTCCGGCGCTGGTGGAGCGCTTCCCGAACGCCCGTCTGGCGGGCGAAGGCGAGTGGCACGACACCATGATCATGCGCGGCTTGCGCCGGATGCCGGTGGTTCTGGGGTGATTTCCGGGGCCGAAAGGCGCGGTTTCGGCGCGGAAACCGGCCCGAAACGGCTTCGAACCGGGCCGGAACCGCCCCGAAACCCGCGCGAAACCGCTGCGGATCGGGGTCGAAACGAACCAAGACGGGGCGAAATCAGCCCCGAAACGCGCCTTGAACCGGCGCTTCCGGGCGCTCTTTTGACCTCCAACGGGGCCCGAACGAGGCCTCCGACGACGAAGAAGGGGGAGGAAACATGGCCGAAACGGTGATCGCGGGCGGGCTGCGCACGCCTCTGGGGGCCTTCGGAGGCGCCCTCAAGGACGTCGAGATGTCGCAATTGGCGGGCGACGCGGCCGCAAAGACGGTCTCCGCAGCAGGGATCTCGCCCGAAAAGATCGACCACATGGTCTTCACCACGACCGTGCCGAGCGACCGGGACAGCCTCTTCGCGGCCCGCGTGGTCGGCGTGAAGTCCGGAATTCCGGAGGAAGCGGGCGCGCTGCAGGTGGTCCGCGCCTGCGCCTCGGGCCTGCAGGCGCTGCTCTCGGCCGAGCAGCAGGTCGCCTCCGGCCACTCCACCGTCGCCCTGGCGGGGGGCGCGGAGAGCTACAGCCGCGCGCCCTACGCCACCACGACAATCCGCTGGGGACCTCAGAGGGGCTCGCAGCAGCTCGACGACATGCTGGACTGGGCCTATCGCTGCCCGTTCAGCCAGGAATACATGGGCGAGACGGCCGAAAACCTCGCCGAGGACTACCAGTATACGCGCGAGGCGATGGACGAATGGGGGGCCATGAGCCAGGCCCGCGCGCTCGCCGCGCAGGACAGCGGTTTTTTGAAGCGCCAGATCGCGCCGGTGGAGGTGGCCGGGAAGCGCGAGACCGTCACCTTCGCCGAGGACGAATGCCCTCGGGCGGACGCCACGGCCGAAAAGCTGGGGCGCCTGCGGCCGGCGTTCCGCAAGGACGGGCGGGTGACGGCGGGCAACGCCTCCACCGTCAACGACGCGGCGGCCTTCGCGCTGGTCGGCGACCGCGCGGCGTTGGAGGCGGAGGGCGTCGCGCCCCGCGCCCGGATCGTCGACTGGGCCGTCGTCGGCGTGCCGCCGCGGATCATGGGGCACGGACCGGTGCCGGCGATCCGAAAACTGCTGGACCGGCAGGGGCTCGAGGTCTCCGACATCGACTATTTCGAGATCAACGAGGCCTTCGCGGTGGTCAACCTGCACGCCGAACGGCACCTCGGCATCCCCCGGGACCTGCACAACGCCTATGGCGGCGGCATCTCCCTCGGCCATCCTCCGGGCGTCACCGGCGTGCGCATGGCGCTGACGGCGATGCAGCACCTGGAGGACACCGGCGGCAAGCGCGCGGTCCTCTCCATGTGCCTCGGCGCAGGCCAGGGCATGGCGGTGCTGATCGAGCGGGTCTCGGCATGACCATGGGCCCCAACGGGCCGCGAACGCCGTCGGAGACGCTGGCCGAGGACGGCGGGCCGGCCCTGCCGACCCCCTTCGCCACGCTGCACGAGGCCTTCGCCGCCACCGCCGCGGCGCACCCCGAGAACGTCTTCCTTTGCGCGCCGGCGCGCCCCTCCCGCCCCTACCTGCCGGAGGGAGCCGAGTGGACCTATGGCGAGACGGCGGCGGCCGTGGACGCGCTGGCCGAGAAATACGCCGCGGCGGGCTGGGGGCCGGGGCATCGCGTGGCCCTAGCGCTCGACAATCATCCGGCGCATTTCCTGCATTTCCTGGCGCTCAACAAGATCGGCGCCGGCGAAGCGGCCGTGAACCCCTACTACCTGCTGGACGAGATGCAGTATTTCCTGGGGCACTCGGAGGCGGCGATGGCCGTCGCGGCGCCCTGGAACCGCGAGAAGATCGCCGCCGCTGCGCCCGGTCTGCCGATCCGGATCTGGGACGACCGCTCCTCGCCCGAGGCCTTCGACCCGCCCGGGCCGCCGAAACCCAAGCGCGACGAAACGCCGGGCCTCCAGACCGAGGCGGCGCTGTTTTACACCTCCGGCACCACGGCGCGGCCGAAGGGCTGCGTCATCGACAACGCCTACATCCTCGGCGGCGCCTCCTGGTATCGCGACACGGGCGGAGCGCTGACCCTGCGGCCGGGGGAGGAGCGGGTCTACAACCCCCTCCCGGCCTTCCACATGAACGGCGGCGCGGTGACGCCCTGCGCGATGATCCTCACCGCCAACTGCCTGATCCTCCCCGACCGCTTCCACGCCGAGACGTGGTGGGACGACCTCGCCGCCACGCGCGCCACCGGCATGCACTACCTCGGCATCATCCCGCCGGTGCTGATGAAGGCGCCCGCAAGCCCCCGCGACCGCGCCCACCAGGTGCGCTTCGGCCTCGGCGCCGGCATCGATCCGTCGCTGCACGCCGCCTTCGAGGCCCGCTTCGGCATCAAGATGGTGGAGGTCTGGGGCATGACCGAGACCGGCCGCTGCTACGCCGCCGCGCACGAGCCCCGCCAGGTCGCCACCCGCGCCTTCGGCGCCCCTTATCGCTGCCTCGAGGCCATCGTCGCCGACGACCAGGGCCGCGAAGTCCCCAGCGGAACCGAGGGCGAACTCCTCGTCCGCTCCCCCGGCCCGGACCCGCGCCGCTTCTTCTTCCGCGGCTACCTGAAGAACGAGGCGGCGACGGAGGAGGCCTGGCGCGGCGGCTGGTTCCGCACCGGCGACGTGGTGACCCAGGACGAAACCGGCATGCTCCACTTCGTGGAGCGCGCCAAGAACATCATCCGCCGCTCCGGCGAGAATATTTCCGCCGCCGAGGTGGAGGCGGCGCTGATCGAGCACCCCGCCCTCCGCCAAGTCGCGGTCATGGCCGTCGAGGACGAGCTGCGCGACGAAGAGGTTTTCGCGTGCCTCGTTCCGTTCGACGGAGAGGCGCGGGACCAGGCGGCGGCTGAAAACGTCCTCGCCTTCGCGGCAGAGCGGCTCGCCTACTACAAGGTCCCGGGATGGGCCGCGTGGATGGACGCCCTGCCCGTCACCGGCACCAACAAGATCCAGAAGCACGCGATCTTCGGCAAGGGCGCGGATCCGCGGCAGGACCCCCGCGCCCTCGACCTGCGCGACGAAAAGGCGGCCCTGCGGCGGAAGAGGGCGTCATGAGCGGTCCCGACACCGGCCGCGTGGAGCTGACGCTCGACGGCCCCGTCGCCGTCGTCCGGTTCTCCAACCCGCCCGAAGGCTACATGGACGACGGCACCGAGGCGGGGCTCGGCCCCGTGCTCGACCGGATCGAAAGCGACGACGCGATCCGCGTCGCCGTCCTCACCGGCGGCCAGCCCGACGTCTTCATCCGCCATTTCGACGTGCGCGTGCTGGAGGCGCGCGGACGCGCGCTGGCCGACCGGGGCGTGACCTTCAGCGTCGACCGCCCCGTGCCCGACCGCGGCACGCCGGCGCTGCTCAGCCGCATCGAGGCCTCCCCGAAACCCTTCATCGCGGCGATCAACGGCGTTTGCATGGGCGGCGGCTTCGAAACCGCGCTCGCCTGCGATCTCCGCTTCGCTTCCCAGGGCGACTACCCCATCGGCCTGCCCGAGGCGAACATCGGCGTCCTGCCCGGTGCCGGCGGCACCCAACGCCTGCCCCGCCTGATCGGCGAGGCCAAGGCGCTCGAACTCATGCTCCTCGGCCGCACCGTCTCGCCGGAGGAGGCGGCGCGGCTCGGCATGGTCTCCGCCTGCGTGCCGGACGCGCTGGAGGCGGCGGTGGAGGCCGCGCGCCGCCTCGCCGACCAGCCGCCCCGGGCGCTCGCCCACATCAAGCGCCTGGTGCGGGGCGAGGAGGGCTTCGCCGCGGAACGCACGCTCTTCTGCGATCTGATGGTCAGCGAGGACGGCATCGCCCGCATGGCCCGAATGAACCGCGAAGCCCGCGACATCCGCGACGCCTGAGCGCGCCGCGGCCCCGTTCATCCCGCGCCCAGCTTCCCGGCGCTAGCCTGACCCTCGGGGAAAGGTCAGGGGAAACGCATCATGGCCAAAGCACGTGACCGACTGGCGTCCTATCTCTACGCGGACGACGACGGGCGGATCTTCGAAGCCCGGGTTCCGGACGCCGAGGCGACGGAGCTCGCCGACTATTTCCTGGTCTTCACGGACATCGCGCTCTCCCCCTCGGGCGAGCTCTTCGGCAACACCCGCGACGGCCTCTACAGGCTGGACCTGGAGAGCGGCGGCGCGCAGCTGGTCAGGATCCTCGACGGACCGCTGCAGGCCAACGGCCTCGCCTTCGACGCGGCCGGGCGGCTCTACATCAGCTACGGCGAGTCCCGCACGGTGGAGATCCTCGAAAACGATCCGAACGGCGATGAACTCAACGTCGTCGACAGCTTCCAGATCCCCGGCTCGGGCGTGGGCAACGCCTCCGCCGGGGACATGCACATCGTCGGCGACACGCTCTACTTCGCCGCGCGGGACCGGTCGCTCAGAACGGTGGATCTGGAGACGGGCGAGCAGGTCGCCTCCGTCGACCATGGGCTCCCAGCGCTCTTCGGCCTGCACCAGCATCGCGGGCAGCTCTACGGGATGAGCGGCGCCTCTCTCTACCGCATCGACGTCGACACGGGCGCGGCGGAGCTGGTCGCGTCGCTGACCTCGGCCCAGCCGATCCTGGGCGCGGCGACGCTGCCCGACGGGGTGCAGCGGGCGACGGGCGGAGGCCCGGTCGAGGCCTTCTTCGCCGGGGCCGAGGTGGTGGGTCGCAAGGGCGGCGACCGGCTGATCGCCCATGAGGACGGCGCGCGGCTGGACGGGCGCGGCGGCGGCGACCGCCTGCTCGGCAAGGGCGGCGACGACCGGATGGACGGCGGCGGCGGCAAGGACTTTCTGCGCGGCCGCGGCGGCGCCGACCGGCTGGAGGGCGACGGCGGCGAGGACCGGCTGATCGGCGATGGCGGGCGCGACGTGCTCGACGGCGGACGCGGCGCGGATCGGCTGACCGGCGGGGCCGGGCGCGACCGGTTCGAGTTCGGGCGCAAGGCCGGGCGAGACGTGGTCACCGACTGGCGGGACGGCGAGGACAAGCTGAGCATCGAGGCCGGGGCGAAGCGCTTCGGCGACCTCGAATTCACCGAGCGGCGCAAGTTCGTGGACGTCGACTTCGGCCAGGGCGTGGCGCGCCTGATGGGGGCCGAGCTCGACGATCTGGGCCGGAGCGACTTCGTCTTCGCCTGAGGTCGAGCGCGGCCCGTCGGAGCGCCCGGACCCTCGGACGCGTCCGGCCCCTCGGAAGCGCCGGGCCGCGGCGCGCCGGGGAGGGCGGGC
>JBCCPD010000114.1:0-9414 GCA_039025075.1 Pseudomonadota bacterium
CCGCGCCGGCGCGGACCTCGCGCCTGGCCGCGCTGTTCGCTCCGGCGCCCGGCGACCGGCCGCAGGCCCCCAGCTTCAAACGGATCAAAGCGCCCCCGGCGAGCGTGCCCGCCAACCCGGCGGAATCCGTCGCCGCCGGAGCGCCGCCGCGCCCCGCCACGGGCCAGGACGCCGGCCGGCTGGATCTTCGATCCATGGCGCTTTTGGGCGTCGTCTCGGGCCCCGAGGGCCGGCGCGCGCTGCTCCGCCTGCCCAGCGGGGCCGTGCGGCGCGTCTCCGAAGGGCAGGAGGTGGACGGCTGGCGTGTCTCGGCCATCGACGACATCTCCGTGCGCATCGTCGATGCGGGGCGGGTCAGGACCCTCACCATGCCGTAGGGCGGCCGGACCGCCGGCCACGCGCCTCAGCCCGCGGACCGCTCCGCCCGCCAGGCCGCCCAGGCCTCCGGCGTGTCGAGGTCCAACCGCGCCGCCCGTCCCGGCGTGGTCACGTCGGTCACGAAGGCCTCGTTGGCGCGCAAGATCTCCCGCGCGCCCTCGTCTCCGCTCAGCCGCGCCAGGCTTTCGAAGAACCGCCGCCCGAACAGCACCGGATGACCCGGCCGGCCATCCTCGTCGGTGGCCCGCACGATGGCGCGGCCCTCGCCCGGATCGAAGGCCGCCAGCAGCCGGTCCGCATGGGCCGCCCCGACCTCCGGCATGTCCGCCAGGGCCAGCAGGCAGGCGTCCGCATCCTCTCGCATCGCCCGCAGCCCGGCGCGGATCGACGCGGCCATGCCCTCGCCCGCCTCAGGATTTTCGACGCTGCGCACCGCCAGATCGGCAAGCGCCTCGGCCCGCGCCGCATCGTCGGCGCGCAGCACCGCGACGACCTCGTCCACCCCGCTGGCCAGCAGCGCCCGGGCCGCGCGGCGCAGCATCGGCTCGCCCTCCACGGTCTCCAGCAGCTTGTCGCGCCCGCCCATGCGCCTGGCGGAGCCGGCGGCCAGCAGCAGGGCGGAAACCACCGGCCGCGCCGGAGCCGCGACGCCGCCGCCCCGGGGCTGCGGCCGCGACGGGATTTCCTTGAGCAGACCGCCCACGCCCATGGCGGCCACGTCCTCGGAGGTCACGTCGATCCCGCAGGCGATGCGCTCCAGCACCCAGTCGACGCCGTTCAGGGCGGGAGAGCGGGCGCAGCCCGGCATGCCGATCACCGGCCGGCCCGACGCGTCCTCGCCCAGGAACATCAGGTTGCCGGGGTCCACCGGCATGCCGAAGCGGGTGACGCGCCCGCCCGCCGCCTCCAGCCCCGCCGGCCCCACGTCGCGCCGGTCCGAGGTGGCGGAGGCGCTGAGGATCAGCACCGCGTCGCCCGGCGCCGTCCGGATCGCGCCCGCCACGGCGTCGGCCGCATGGGCCACCCGCAGCTCCCCCGCCGGGGCGACGCCCAGAGCCGCGAGCCGCGCGCGAAGGGCCTCACCGCCCTTGTCGATCACCTTCGGCTTCATTCCGTCGAGCACCGTCAGCACCACCGCGGCGGAGCGAAGGCGCACCGGATGCAGCCGCAGAGCCGGTCCGCCGGCCAGGGCCTGCGCGGCCGCCTCCACCGCCGCGCTGGGGGCGGCGTAGGGGATGATCTTGACCGTCCCGAGCATCTGCCTCGGTTGCACGCGCGCCATGTCCGGCAGCGTGGCCAGCGTCACGGCCTCGTGCTGCGCGTTCACCGCCGCCACCCGCGCCGCATCCACCCGCAGCACGCCGGCGGTCAGAGCATAGACGTTCAGCCGCCCCGTGAAGGGCGCCGACAGGCTCAGCCCCAACGCCTCGGGCTCCGGGGCCAGGGCGGCGCCGAGCCGGGCCGCGGCCACGTCCTCAGGCACGTCTTGGGCGTCCAGCCGCGCCGCAATCACCTCGGTCCGGCCTGCAGCGCGCAGGCGCGCGATCTCCGCCGCGCCCAGGCGCGAGCCCTTCTTGAGGCGTCCATCCGGCAAGGTCATGGAATGCGCCAGCACCGCCCCTTCGGCCGCGTCGAGCGGCGTGGGGCCGAAGATCACTCCGCCGCCTCGACCACCGAAGCGGCGCCGAGGGCGCGGCCCGGACGCGTGTCGGGCCGGCGCAGCCGCTCGGTGATCTGGGCGAGAACCGCCACCGCGATCTCCGCCGGCGTCGCCGCGCCGACATCGGCGCCCACCGGGGCGTGGATGCGCGCGATCGCCTCGGCGTCGAATCCGGCCGCGGTCAGCCGCGCGACCCGCTTGGCATGGGTCTTCTTCGACCCCAGGCAGCCGAGGTAGAAGGCCGGAGAGGCCAGCGTCCGGCGGATCGCCGGATCGTCCAGCTTGGGGTCGTGGGTCAGCGTCACGACCGCCGTGCGCGCGTCGAGCCCCAGGGAGTCCAACGCCTCGTCGGGCCAGTCATGCAAGATCCGCTCGCCCGGAAAGCGGTGCTCGGCGCCGAAGGCCTCGCGCGGGTCCACCAGGGCGGCATCGTAGCCCAGCTGCCGCGCCATGGGCATCAGCGCCTGGGCGATATGCACCGCGCCGACCACGATCAGGCGCAAGGGCGGGCTGTGGATGCCGAGGAACCAGGTCCCGGCCCCGTCGAAGCCGGATGCGTCGGTCCTGAAGCGGGCCTCGGCCTCGGCCCCCGGCGCCGCGCAGGAGCCCGCTTCGATCAGCCGCCGCTCCCAGGTCTCGATGTTCACGGCATAGGCGACGGGGCGGCGCGCCGCGCGGGCCTCCGCCAGCGCTTCGATCAACGCCGCCGCCGGGCCCTGGCCGATGTCCACCGGCTCCACCAGGATGCGGATGGTGCCGCCGCAGGCGAGCCCCACGGCGAAGGCCTCCTCGTCCGCCACGCCGTATTCGAGGATCCTGCAGGCGCCGTCCTCCAGCGCCTCCAGCGCCTCGGCGACGACCGCGCCCTCGACGCAGCCGCCGGAGACGGAGCCCATGATCTCCGCCGCCTCGCTGATGGCCAGCTGCGAGCCGACGGGCCGCGGGGCCGAGCCCCAGGTCTGCACCACGGTGGCCAAAGCCACGGCCTTTCCCTCCGCCCGCCAGGCCAAAGCGGCCTCGGGAACGGCGTCGTGCGCGGCGCGGTCGACGGTGGGTTCGGTCATGGCGAAGGCTCCGACTGGATGGGTCTGCGTGAAGATAGGGTCTCGCCCCCCGGGGCCGCCACCCCCTTCTCGGCGCCGGGAGAGCGTCGCTCGGGGGGATCGCCCCCCTCGCGCCGCGCCCGGTCGAGCGCGAGGGAGAGCCGCGTCGCGGCGGAGCGGCCGGGCCGACCAAGCGGCCAGGTTGGCGCTGCGAGGCCGCGGCCCCATCTGCCAGGTCATGGTCCTCAGGCTCGCCCAGACCTTCGCAGCGCTGATCTCGGCGCTCGCCGCGACGGCGTCCGCAGAACCGCGCGACGCGGCCGATCCGTTGGCGCCGCGCTGGGGCGCCGACGCCGCGACGCTCGACCAGGCCCTTCCCGGGCTGCGCCGCGCCGATCCGCCCGTAGCCTTCGGGGCCGGCCTTTCGGCGCCGCGCGCGCTGCAGGCGACGACCGCTTATGGGGGCCTCTGGCGCGCCTGGTTTCAGGTGGACGGCGAGGACCGCCTCGTCCAGATCCTGCTGGATCGCCGCCGCGCGGCTTTGCGCCCTGGAGACGGGGCTCGGACGCTGCGGGCGCTGTCCGCGGCGCATGGCCCGCCTCTGCGCCTTTGTCGAGACGCCGTCCGGGCCGGAGGCGTCCAGACCGAAGCCCTCTGGCTGACCGAGACCGCGCGCATCACCCTCGGCGCGATCAACGCCGATCCGCGCCCGTCGGCCCACGAGGTGACGCGCGCCCAAGGCCTCTCCGCCCTCCGTTCCGGCAAGGTGGACAAGGCCCTGCGCCTGCGCCGCGCCCTGCCGCCGCCGGGGGCGGAGCGCCGCGCCCGTCCGCGCCGTCTGCTGCTGCGCCTGACCGACCCGGCGCGTCCGGACCTCGCCGGCCTCTGCCCGCCGGTCCCCATCGCCAAGCCGCGGCCGGCGGCCGCCGCGCCATAGCGCGCCGCTTGAAGTCTCGCCCGTAAACGACTGATTCACCGCCCTTGTTTGCTCGGAATTCATGCCCGGGCGCTATTCGCTCGCCTTCAGGGACGGCCGCGATCTGCGCCGCCCCGCCCGCGATCTGCGCAGGGGGGCAGGATGAGAACCGCGCTCATCGTCGCGATGCTGACCGCCGGCGCGGCAGAGGCCGCGACCGTCGCCATGTGGCACGGCCCCGGGCCGAACGCCTGCCATGGCGCCTGTCCGCTCGATTGGGCGCTGGAGCAGCTGACCGACGACCAACGCGCCCAGGTCTTGGCGGCGATGGACGAGGCCGGCGCCTCCCCCATCCTCGTTCATGAGGGCGAAGTCTTCGAGTTCATGACCTACCAGCGCGGCGGCGAGCCCTATGTGGACCGACGCCGCACCGTCGCCGCGATGGACGGGCCGGCCCGCGCCTGGGGCTGGCGCTTCGACGACTGGTCCTTCGTCCAGCTCGAGGCGTGCGGCAACTGGGCGCCGGTGGTCCATGCGGAGCGGGTGGCGTTGCGCCGACCGCCCGCGCAGCCCTCTGCTCCCGGCGCCCCCGTGGACGCCCTCGCGCCGCCGCCGCCCGCGCCGATCTGGGGCCCCTGGCCGTCCGCCGACCCGGTGCTGATCTCGTCGGAGCCGCAGTTCAGAGGACCGCCTCCGCCGCCCCAGCTGTTCCCGGACCCGCCGATCCCGCCCGGTCCCGCCGATCCCGACGGCCCCGTCCCTCTGCCGCCATCGCCGCCAAGCCCCCCGCCGCCTGTCGCCGCGGTGCCGGCGCCCCAGGGCGCGGCGCTTCTGCTGGCCGCGCTCGGGCTCGCCTGGGCGAGAGCGCGCCGCCGCGCGCCCCAAGCCGACGCTGCGTCCGCCGGCGCGCCGTAGCCGCCGCCGCTCAGGTCAAACGCGGATCCGCGTTGCCGAAGCCCGAGGGCCGAGGCCCGGCGCCCGCCTCGCGCTCCGGCGACGGCGCAGGCGCGTCCTCCGCCAACAGCCGCGACAGCCGCGTTTTCTCGCCCAGGTCGTCGGGTCGGCTGAGCGCTTCCGACAGCGCCTGCAACGACCCGACGGAGTGGGAGGCGCGGAAGGAATCCACATGCGGCAGCAAGGCCCGCACGCCTTGAGCCTTGGGCGCGAAGCCGTCCCAGCGCAGCAGCGGATTCAACCAGATCAGCTTGCGCGCGCTCAGCTGCAAGCGCTCGGCCTCCTTGGCCAGGCGCAGCGGATCGTCCCGGTCCAGACCGTCGGTGATCAGCAGCACCACCGCCCCCTGCCCCAGCACCCGCCGAGACCAGTCGCGGTTGAAGTCGTGCAGGCACTCGCCGATGCGCGTGCCGCCCTCCCAATCCATCGCCTCGTGCCCGCAGGCCTCCAGCGCCGCGTCCGCGTCCCTCTGGCGCAGATGGCGCGTGACGTTGGTCAGCCGCGTTCCGAAGGTGAAGGCGTGCACCTTGGCCCAGCCGGCGCCCTTCTGGTTCGCCGCCGCATGCAGGAAATGCAGCAGCATCCGGCTGTAGCTGCTCATCGAGCCGGAGATGTCGCACAGCGCCACGAGGTTCGGCCACCGGATCGCCCGCGCCTTGGTCCGGAACTCCCGCAGATCCCCGCCCGAGCGCATCGAGGCGCGCATCGTCGCCCGCCAATCCGGCCGCTTGCCCTGCGGATCCGGCCGCGTGCGCCGGCTGGCGATCGGCTTCACCGGCAGCTCCAGCCGCGCGATGGCGCGCTTGGCCAGCGCTTGCTCCGCCGCCGTCATCTGCTCGAAGTCCATCGACTGCAGGCGTTCTTCGAGGCTGAAGGTCAGCGTCGCGTCGATCTCGATCTCGGTCTTTTCGTCGTCCTCCTTCTTCGGAGGCGGAGGCGCGTCGGCCCCATCCAGCAGCGCCTCGGCCGCCCGCCGCTCCGCGCTCTGCGGATCAGGCGCCTCGTTGACCCCCCGCACGATCGGGCTCAGCAAGCTCATCATCCGCTCCAGAAACTGCGGATCGCGCCAAAAAAGGCGGAAGGTCTGCGCGAAGACCGCCCGATGCTCCGGCCGGCTGACGAAGCAGGCGTGCAGGGTCCAGTAGAAGTCGGTCTTCTCGGTGAAGCCCGCCGCCTCCACCGCCCGGATCGCATCCGTCGTCCGCCCCGGCCCCACCGGCAACCCGGCCTTCCGCAACGCCCGCGCGAAGTGCACCACGTTGGCGGCGAGCTTGCCGTCCTCGGGCAGCGTCAGCTCGGGGAAACGTTCCTGCGGGACGTCGACCATCGGCTCACGCCGGCTCCAGGCTCGCTCGCGCCTCGTCGAGCAGGCGCTTGGCCTCGGAGCCCTGCATCTTCTGGATGTCGTCCTGATACTTCAGCACCGCCCCGAGCGTATCGGCGATCACCTGCGGGCTCAGCGCTACGGCGTCCAGCGCCACCAGGCACTTGGCCCAGTCGATGGCCTCGGCCACGCCGGGCTTCTTGAAGAGGTCCTCCTCGCGCAGGTGCTGCACGAAGGCGACGACCTCGCGGCTCAGCGCCTCCTGCGCCTCGGGGGCCTTGGCGGTCAGGATCGCCATCTCCCGCTCGAAATCCGGGTAGTCGACCCAGTGATAGAGGCAGCGGCGCTTGAGCGCGTCATGCACCTCGCGCGTGCGGTTGGAGGTGAGGATGACGATCGGCGGCTCTTCCGCCTTCACCGTGCCGAGCTCCGGGATCGTCACCTGGAAATCGCTCAGCGCCTCCAGCAGGAAGGCCTCGAAGGGCTCGTCGGTGCGGTCCAGCTCGTCGATCAGAAGGACCGGCGCGCCGCCCGCATGAGGCCGCATGGCCTGCAGCAGCGGCCGCTCGATCAGGAAATCCTTTCCGAACAGCTCCTGCGTCAGCGTTTCGCGATCCTCGGACCCCACCGCCTCCGCGGTCCGGATCGCCACCATCTGCGCGGCGAAATTCCACTCGTAGACGGCCGAGGACGCGTCGAGCCCCTCATAGCATTGCAGCCGGATCAGGTCCCGCCCCAGGCACTGCGCCAGCGCCTTGGCGATCTCGGTCTTCCCGACCCCCGCCTCGCCTTCCAGAAACAGCGGCCGCCCCAGCTTCAGCGCCAGAAACACCACGGTCCCCAGATCCCAACCGCAGACATACCCCGCCTCCCCCAACCTCTCCTGCACGGCATCGATGGAGGCGGGCAGCGTGCGGGTCATGGGGCTCTCCTCGAGGTCCGGCGGCGCGGCCTCAAGGGAAGGGCGCGGACCGGGAAGGTCAAGGGGACGGCGGCCGCCGGGGTCGGCGCCGCCGCGTCCTGGCCGCCGCCCGTCAGGCGAGGTCGAAGCGCTTGCAGATGCTGCTCGGCGACGTGCGATAGGCGCGAAAGCCCATCGCCTCGTAGTAGGCGAGGCCCGCGGCGTTGTCCTCGCCGATCGTCGCGTCGATCGAGGCGACGCCGGCCGCTCGCGCCGCTGCCAGCGTCTCGGCGAACAGCGCCCGCCCCACGCCGCGGCGCGCCGCCTCGGGCGCCACATGGGTCCCGATGATCGCCCAGCCGGGCGTCACGCCGTAGGGATTGCCCTCCAGCGCCCAGGACAGGATCTGAAAGCCGAGCGGCCTTCCGCTCTCGATCTCGGCCAGCGAGCAGCGGATGCGTTCGGGGCAGGAGATGTAGCGGTCCAGAACGAAGGCCTCGTCGCCGGGGCTGGTCCTGAGCTTCAAGGCCTTCAGACGCATCAGAAGCGCGCTCATCGCCGGCGCGTCCTCGGATCCGGCGTCCCTCACCCGCAGGGGCTCATGCATCGACATCCGACCCTCACAAAAGCACCACGGCCGCCAATCCCAAAAAGCTGAAGAACCCCACGACGTCCGTCACCGTCGTCACGAACGTCCCGCTCGCCAGCGCCGGGTCCGCCCCGGCCCGGTCGAGCGCGATGGGCACCAGCGTGCCCGCCAGCCCCGCCGCCAGCATGTTCAGCACCATCGCCGCCGCGATCACCGCAGCCAGTCCGATGTTGCCGTACCAGACCACCGTCACCGCCGCGACCAGCGCCGCGAAGGCCGCGCCCTCCACCAGCCCCACCGCCGCCTCGCGCGCCACCAGGCGCAGCACGTTGGCGCGGGTCAGATCGCGCGTCGCCAAGGCCCGCACCACCACCGCCAGCGTCTGCGTCGCCCCGTTCCCGCCCATGCTCGCCACGATCGGCATCAGGACGGCCAACGCCACCAGCTGCTCCAGCACCTCGTCGAACTGGCCGATCACCAGGCTCGCCAGCACCGCCGTGGCCAGGTTGATCGCCAGCCACGGGAAGCGGCGCTTGAAGATCTCCATCACCCGGTCCGAGAGGCTCTCGTCCCCCACGCCCGAAAGGCGCTTGAGATCCTCCTCGGCCTCCTCGTCCAGCGCCTCCATGGCGTCCTCCATGTGGATCACGCCCACCAGCCGGCCCGCGGCGTCGACCACCGGCGCGCTCGCCATGTGGTACTGGTTGAAGGCGTAGGCCACGTCCGCCTGCGGCTCCTCGGCGTCCAGCACCTCCATGCGGTCCCGCTTCAGCCCCTCAAGCAGCGCGGCGCGCTGGGACCCCATGATCCGGCTCAGGGGAACCAGGCCCGAAGGCTTCATGGTCGGATCCACCAGCACCACGTCGTGGAACTCGTCCGGCAGCTCCTCGGACGCCCGCATGCGATCGATCATGTCGCCGACCGTCCAGAACGGCGGCGCGGTGACGAAGTCGCGTCGCATCAGTCGACCGGCGGAGTACTCGGGATAGCCCAGCTGCTGGCGCACCGCGGCGGCGTCCACCGGCTCCAACGCCTCCAGCACGGCGACCTGGGCCGCCTCGTCGAGGTCCTCGACCAGGTAGGCGACGTCCTCCGGATCGAGCTCCCGCGCCGCGGCCGCCAGCACCTCCGGCTCCACCGCCTCGACCACGTCGTCGCGGACGTCGTCCTCCAGCTCCGCCAGCACTTCGGGCGACAGGTCGGCGCCCATCAGCCGCGCCGCCGCCTCCCGCTTCTCATGGTCCAGCTGCTCGAACAGATCCGCCGCGTCGGCCGGGTGCAGCGCGTCGAGGACCGCCTTCAACCCCGGCTTGTCCCCTTCGGCGGCGGCCTCCGCCGCCAGGGCCACCCTCTGCGGATCCAGCGCGCGATCGTCATCCCGCGAGGCGTCCTCGGTCCGGCCGTCTTCGACGCGGACCGCGGTCGGCTCGGCCGCGCGGCCCGGCGGGTCCTGATCGCTCATCAGACCGTCTCCCAACTCGCTGAGGGGGCGGCGGACAGGGGGCGCGGTCCGCGCCGATGAGATAGCCTTCCCGCCCGCCCCGCGCCAGCCGTGCAGGGCGGTTGACTTCGCCCGCCCCGCGCGGCCCCATGAACGCCATCCCGTGGCAAAGGACCGTCTTGGCATGTCGGACACCGCCGAAGCGTCG
>JBCCPD010000115.1:0-9345 GCA_039025075.1 Pseudomonadota bacterium
GGATCGCGTCCCAGCCAGGCCGGCCGGCGATGCGCTCGGGCCGCACCTTCTTGCCGCACCAGGAGGCGAGGATCAGGTCAGGCGCCGCGGCGATCACTTCCTGCGAGGTCACGATCCGGTCGCGGGCGGCCGGCTGCGCCGCACGTTCGGGGAACGCGTCGCGTCCGCCGGCGATCTCCACCAGCTCGGACACCCAGCGGATGCCGGAGATCATGGGGTCGTCCCATTCTTCGAAATAGACCGTCGGACGAGCGCCCTGCGCGGCCCCGGAAGCGATCGCGGCCAGCCGACGCTCGTGGCTCGACGCCAGCCGCTCTCCCGCCTCGGGGCGGCCGACCGTCGCGGCCAGATGGCGGATCATGGCGAGAATTCCGGCTACGTCGCGCTGATTGTAGGCGGTGACGGCGACGCCGGCCTTGATCAGCTCCGCCGCGATCTCCGCCTGCAGGTCCGAAAACGTCAGAACCAGATCGGGCTCCAGCGCCAGGATCTTGGGAATGTCCGCCGAGGTGAAGGCCGACACGCGCGGCTTCTCCCGCCGCACCCGGGCCGGGCGCACGGCGTAGCCGGACACGCCGACGATCCGCGCCTCCTCGCCGAGCAGGTAGAGCGTCTCCACCGTCTCCTCGGTCAAGCAGACGATGCGCTCGGGCGGGAACCGCTTCATCGGATCACCACGCGGCGCGGCGCGAGCGCGCGCCTCCGCGTCGCCTGGGCTGCAGCGCCCGCAACGACGCCGCGGCCGGCGCGGCGCCGGCGGAGGCGATCAGCAGCTCGCGGAACAGCGCCGCCGCCGGCGACCGCTTCGCCGCGGCCTCGGCCGCCGCGACGGCGCGCATCGCCTCCTTGCGATAGTCGGTGTCGGCGGCGAGGCCCCCCAGCCATTGCAGAAAGCCGAACTCGGCCAGCTCGCGCGCCTGCTCCGCCGGCATCGCGCCGACGTCGAGCTGAGCGATGGTCCGCGCCAGCATCATGACGCCGACCGCCGCAGGCGCGCCGACGCTTCGGCCCGCCGAGGCCGCCCGCCGTCGCGCGGGACCGCGACCCTCTCATGTTCCGCAAAGAAACGCGCGTCGCCGCGCAGCGCCGCCCGCCAGGGCGAAACCGGCGCGAGCGTTCGAACGGCCTGGACCGCATGGCTCATCATCGCCTCCCTCCGGGACACCCCGCCCGGGTCGATCGCTTCACGTGATGGCAGGTCTCCTGACTTGCGGGTCGACGCTCGCCCGAACCTTCCCAGGCCGTCGGCCCAGTGGCGTTCCTCGGGGTCGCTCGCCGCTCACAGTCGCGGGGGCGGTCGCGGACTCGGCGCAAGCGCCTCACCGCATTCCCTTTTCAGCCGAACCCGCCGCGGTGGATTCGACACCATCTCGAGCAGAGTTGCAGAGGGCCGCGGAACTGTCGATAGGTCTTCGCCCGGACAGGGCCCGCCGGCCGCCGCGGCGCGGTCCTGGAAGGACTCGTCCGAAGCCTCGCGCCCCGGCGCCAACGGAGGACCGGCCGCGCCCATGCGACCCCGCGCCGTCAGCTCTCGCTTCGCGCCTCCGACGCAGGCGTCCCGCGCCGGCCCCCCGGGCCGTTCGAGGACCAAGCGCAAGGCGCGGCCGAGCCCGCGCGGCCCCGTCGCGCGCCTCGACGGCGCGCGAGGATGAGCGCCGCCGCCATGCTGACGGCCCTGGCCGCGGAGGCCGCCGCCGGCTGGCCCCGCGCGGTCTTCGACGCCGTTGGCCACCCGGTCGTCTGGCTCGGCCGATTGATCGACTGGACCGATCGGCGATGGAACCGCCCCCACGCGAGCGACGGGGCCCGCCGAGCCTCCGGGTCCGCCGCGACAGCGCTGGTCGTCGCCGCGGCCGCCCTTCCCGCCTGGGCTCTGCAGGCGCTGCTGCCCGACGGTCCGGCGGGCTGGACCATCGCCGGTCTTCTGGCCTGGCCGCTGGTGGCGGCCCGCTCGCTGCACGATCACGTGGCGGCGGTGCACTCGCCCCTCGACGGCGCGGATCCCGAGGCCGCGCGCCGGGCCGTGGCGATGATCGTCGGGCGCGATCCGACGCGGCTCGACGAGGCCGGCATCGCCCGCGCGGCGTTGGAGAGCCTGGCCGAGAACGCCTCGGACGGCGTCGTCGCGCCGCTTTTCTGGGGCGTGCTGCTGGGGCTTCCGGGGATCGCGGCCTACAAGGCGATCAACACGCTCGATTCGATGATCGGGCATCGGACGGAGCGGCATGAGGCCTTCGGCATGGCGGCGGCGCGGCTGGACGACCTGGTCAATCTGATCCCCGCGCGGCTCACCGGCGCGGCCTTCGCGCTCGCCTCCGCGCGCGGCGCGGCCTGGACCGTCATGCGCCGCGATGCGCGCCGACATCGCTCGCCCAATGCGGGCTGGCCGGAATCGGCCATGGCCGGCGCCCTGGGCGTGCGGCTCTCAGGGCCCCGGCGCTATGCGGACCGCACGGCGGACGAGCCCTGGTTGAACGCCGGCGCGCCGGATCCCCGGCCGGCCGACCTCGCCGCAGGTCTCGCGCTCTATCGACGCGCCATGGCCGGGGTCGGCGCCGCGCTTCTTCTCCTCGCCGTCCTCGGGGTCTGAGCGGGATGCGCGACCATGGCGGCGATCTGGACCGGGCCATCGCAGCCCATGGCGGCGCGCCCGAGGCGTGGCTGGACCTCTCCACCGGCATCAACGCCGCGCCCTATTCCGCGCCCCCGACGCCGCCGCGCGCCTGGACGGCGCTGCCGACCCGCGCCGAAACCGCCGCTCTGGCCGCCGCCGCCCAGCACGCCTACGGCACGCGGGCGGCGGTGGTTCCGCTCGCCGGGGCCCAGGCCGCGATCCAGCTGATCCCCCGCCTCGCCCCGCCGGGCCGGGCGCGGGTGCTCGGCCCCACCTATAACGAGCATGCCGCCGCCCTGCGCGCCGAAGGCTGGACGGTGGAGGAGCGCCGCGGGATCGAAGACCTGGCCGGCGCCGACCTGGCCGTGGTCGTCAATCCCAACAACCCCGACGGCCGCCGCCACGCGCCCGAGGACCTCCTCGCCCTGCGCCGCCGCGTCGGACGCCTGATCGTCGACGAAAGCTTCGCGGATCCGGAGCCGGGGCTCTCCCTGCTGCCTCGGCTCGAGCCGGAGGCCGACGGCCTGATCGTCCTTAGGTCCTTCGGCAAGTTCTACGGGTTGGCCGGACTGCGGCTCGGCTTCGCCGTCGCCGGCGCGGCGGAGGCGGCGCGGCTCGCCGAGATGGCCGGGCCCTGGGCCGTCGGCGGCCCCGCCATCGCCATCGGCGCGGCCGCTCTGCGGGACCGCGCCTGGCAGGCGAAGACCGCCGCCCGCTTGGTGCGCGGCGCCGCCCGGCTCGACGCCCTGGCCGCGCAGGCGGGCTGGGCGCTCGTCGGGGGCGCGAGCCTCTTCCGGACCTACGACGCGGGCGACGCCGCCGCCGCGCAGGCGCGTCTGGCCGAAGCCCGCATCTGGACTCGTCGGTTCCCCTATTCGACCGGCTGGCTGAGGCTGGGCCTGCCGGGGCGGGAACGCGATTGGGCGCGGCTGCAGGCCGCGCTGGGCGCCTGACCTCAGCGCGCCAGGGCGAGCAGACCGTCGACGTCCAGATGCGCCTCGAGATGGTCGGCGAGCGCGTCCAGCGTCGCCTCGACCTCGGAGGCGTAGGCGAGGCCGGACGCGGGCGCGCCCATCTCGGCCAGCCAGGCCGCGCGAAATCCGTCCTGGCGGAACATGCCGTGAAGGTAGCTGCCGCAGACCCGGCCGTCGGCCGAAACCGCGCCCTCCGGCGCCCCGGCGACCGACGCGAAAGGGCGCGCGCGATCCGGGCCCTCGGTGCGGCCTATATGGATCTCGTAGCCGTCGAACGGCACGCCCCACGCCGCATGCACGGCCCGGGTCTCGGTCAGGCGCTTGTCGCCGGTCATCACCGTTTCCACGTCCAGCAGACCGAGGCCGGCGTCCTCCCCCGCCGGCCCTTCGATCCCCTCCGGATCCGCCACGCGCCGCCCCAGCATCTGGTAGCCGCCGCAGATGCCCAAGATCCGCCCGCCCCGCCGGCGATGGGCGGCGAGGTCCACGTCCCAGCCCTGGGCGCGCAGGAACGCCAGATCGCCCCGGGTGGACTTGCTGCCGGGCAGGATCACGACGTCGGCGTCGCCCGCCAGGGCGCGACCGGGCGCGAGCATGGTCAGCCGAACGCCCGGCTCCTGCGACAAAGGGTCCAGATCGTCGAAATTGGCGATGCGCGACAGCTGCAGGCAGACGACGTGCAGCCCCGCCTCGCGCTTGGGCGCGTCGACGTCGAGCGCGTCTTCGGCCGGCAGGCGCCAAGCCTCGGCGAACCAGGGCACGACGCCGAAGCCGGGCCAGCCGGTGCGCTCCTTGATGTAGGCGTAGCCGTCGTCGAAAAGGCTCGGATCGCCGCGGAACCGGTTGATCAGGAATCCGCCGATCCGCGCCGCGTCCGCCGGATCGATCACCGCCTGCGTGCCGATGATCTGAGCGATCACCCCGCCCCGGTCGATATCCCCGACGAGCGCCACCGGCACGCCCGCCGCCGCCGCGAACCCCATGTTGGCGATGTCGCCGCGGCGCAGGTTCACTTCGGCCGGACTGCCCGCCCCCTCCACCAGCACCAGGTCATGGGCGGCGGCGAGGCGCCCAAAACTCTCCAGCACCGCCTCGAGCAGCTTGGGCTTCAGCTTGACGTATTCCCGCGCCTTCGCCGTGGCGACCCGCCGGCCATGCACGATCACCTGCGCGCCTACGTCCGTCTCGGGTTTCAGCAGAACGGGGTTCATGTCCGTATGCGGCGCCAGCCCGCTCGCCAGCGCCTGCAGCGCCTGCGCCCGCCCGATCTCCCCCCCGTCGGCGGTCACCGCGGCGTTGTTGGACATGTTCTGCGGCTTGAACGGGGCCACGCTCAACCCCCGCCGCCGCGCCGCCCGGCAGAGGCCCGCGACCAGCATCGACTTGCCGACGTTCGAGCCCGTGCCCTGGATCATCAGCGCGGGCATGGCGCGGCCCTCAGAACTCGACGCCCCGCTGCGCCTTAACCCCGTCCCGGAACGGATGCTTCACGAGGGTCATCTCGGTGACCAGATCGGCGGCTTCGATCAGCTCCGGCTTCGCGTTCCGCCCCGTCAGGACCACATGCGTCATCTCGGGCTTCCGCGTCAGCAGGAAGTCCACGACCTCGTCGATATCCAGGTAATCGTAGCGCAAGGCGATGTTGATCTCGTCCAGCAGCACGAACCGGATCGCCGGGTCCAGGATCTGCTCCTGCGCGATGCGCCAGCCGTTCCGCGCCGCCGCCACGTCCCGGTCCCGATCCTGCGTCTCCCACGTGAACCCCTCGCCCGAGACGAAAAACCGGCAGTCTTCGGCGAACCGCTCCCTCAAGAACGTCTTCTCGCCGGTCGCCCAGTTCCCCTTGATGAACTGCACCACCGCGCAAGGCATCCGGTGGGCGATGCACCGCATGATCATTCCGAAGCCGGAAGAGCTTTTGCCCTTGCCCGGCCCCGTATGGACGATGATCAGACCTTTCTCTTCGGTCTTGGTCTTCATCATCTCGTCGCGCGCGGCCTTGATCTTGCGCATCTTCGCGTTGTGGCGGGCCGCGATCTCATCCATGGCGCAACGGTCCTGCTGCTTGACATTTCGGGGGCGGACGCGCCTTGTCGCACCGTTGCTGGTGCCCGTGCAAGCGGGTGAAAAGGGAATGCGCCAGCCGGCCTGAAAGGTCGGTCAAGCGCAGCCGCCCCCGCGACCGTGACCGGAGAGGTCGTCCACCGCCACTGGCCCCGACGGGGCCGGGAAGGCCGGGCGACCGTGACGGGGCCCGCCCCGCCGCATCCGCAAGCCGGGAGACCTGCCAGCGACGCGAGGCGAAACCGGACGGGGTGTTCCGGTGTCGGGTTCCAGGCCGCGCTCCGACGCGGCCGCGCCCGCCATCCGACCCACGTCCCGAAAGGGATGGGACGAAAGACATGTTCGACACGGATCAGGATCCTCCGCCGGCCGAGCTGCTGGTCTGCGTGAAATGCAAGGCCGGCCGACCGGTCCGGGAGGACGAACCGACGCCGGGCCGCGCGCTCCACGACGCGCTCGTCGCCGCCGGAATGCCGGAGGGCGTCGCCCTCACGGCCGTCGAATGCCTGCAGAACTGCGACCGCGGCTGCACCGTCGCGCTCCGCGGCGGACCTGCGCGCTGGACCTACGTCTACGGCGACGTGGACCCGGCCGAGGGCGCCGAGACGATCCGCGACGGCGCCGAGGCCTACCGCCGCACCCGCGACGGGCTCATCCCCTGGCGCGAGCGCTCCCAGCATTTCCGCAAGCATTGCGTCGCCCGCATTCCGCCTTTGGAGGCCGCCCATGTCTGATCTGACCAAGATCCCCGTCACCGTCGTCACAGGCTTCCTCGGCTCGGGCAAGACGACGCTCATCCGTCACCTGATGCAGAACCCGCAGGGGAAGCGCCTAGGCATCATCGTCAACGAGTTCGGCGACGTCGGCGTCGACGGCGAGATCCTGAAAAGCTGCGCCATCTCCGACTGTCCCGCCGAAAACATCCTGGAGCTCGCCAACGGCTGCATCTGCTGCACCGTCGCCGACGACTTCATCCCGACGATCGAGGCGCTCATGGCGCTCGACCCCCAGCCCGAGCACATCCTCATCGAGACCTCCGGCCTCGCCCTGCCCAAGCCTCTCCTCAAAGCGTTCGACTGGCCGGACATCCGCTCCCGCATCACGGTCGACGGCGTGATCGCGCTCGCGGACGCCGAAGCGGTCGCCGACGGCCGCTTCGCCGCCAACGTGGACGCGGTCGACGCCCAGCGCCGCGCCGATGAGAGCCTGGACCACGAAACGCCGCTTTCGGAAGTGTTCGAGGACCAGATCTCCTGCGCCGACATCGTCCTGCTGACCAAGCCGGACCTCGCCGGGCCCGAGGGGCTCGCCAAGGCCCGCGAGGTCATCGCCGCCGAGGCGCCGAGGCCGCTGCCCGTGGTCGAGGTCGCCGAGGGCGCCGTGGACCCGCGCGTCATCCTCGGCCTCGAAGCCGCCGCGGAGGACGACCTGGACGCCCGCCCGTCGCACCATGACGGCCCCCACGGCCTTGGACACTCCCATGACCATGCCCACGATCACGATCACGATCACGATCATGATCACGGGCACGACCATCACAATGACCACGGACACGGCCACCACCATCATCACGACCATGACCACGACGACTTCGACTCCCTCGTCGTCGACATCCCGGAGGTCGCCGATCCGGCGGAGCTTGCCGCCCGCATCGAAGCGCTGGCCAAGGCCCGCGACATCCTGCGCGTGAAGGGCTACGCCGCCGTCGTCGGCAAGCCGATGCGCCTCCTGGTCCAGGCCGTCGGGTCCCGCGTGCGCTGGCAGTACGACCGCCCCTGGCGGCCGGCGGAAGGCCGCCGCGGCCGGCTCGTCGTCATCGGCCAGCAAGGCGACGTGGAGGCCAACGCCATTCTCGCCCATCTCGCCCCGCGGGCCGAGGCCGCCGAGTAGCGCGATGCACGTCGTCTTCCGCGAAAGCCACGGGCTCGAAGAGACCGAGACGCCGACGGATCTGGGCCAGACGCCCGCTGATCTCGTCGCGCTCTCGTTCTCGGATTCGGACCTCGGGGCCTTCGCGGCGGCCTGGCGGCGCGGCGGCGGGCCGGAGGGGCGGCTGCCGACCCTCCGCCTCGCCAACATCGCCGCGCTCAAGCACCCTCTTTCGGTCGACACCTACGTCGAGCAGACGCTCGTCGGCGCCAAAGGCATCCTCATCCGGCTCATCGGCGGCGCCCCCTACTGGCCCTACGGCCTCTCGCAGATCGAGGCTTTGGCGCGTCGCAAGGGCCTCGCGCTCGCCGTTCTTCCGGCCGACGGACGCGAGGACGCACGGCTCGACGCGGCCTCGACCCTGCCGATCTCCACCCTCAGGCGGCTCAAGCAGCTCTGCGATGCCGGCGGCGTCGGCGCGGCGCAGGCCGCTTTGGCGCAGATGGCGCTGGCCGCGGGGCTTTACGCGGGGCCTGTCGCAGGGGCCAAGGCGCTGCCCGAGGTCGGCGCCTGGACGCCCGAAGACGGCGTCCGCTGCCCGATCCGGACCCGACAGCCGGGCGAGGACCGGCCTTTGGCCCTCCTGACCTTCTACCGCGCCTACCTCGCGGCGGCGGATCTGGGCCCGATCGAAGCGTTGTTCGAGGCCCTGCGCGCCCGCGGCTTCGAGGTTTTGGGGCTCTTCGCGCCCTCCCTCAAAGCCCCCGACGCGGCCCCATGGCTGCGCCGGCAGGTCCTGAGCCTCGCCCCGGACGTGATCGTCAACGCCACCAGCTTTTCGGGCAAAGGGGCGGACGGGACCTCTCCGCTCGACGGCGCGGGGGTTCCAGTGTTCCAGGTGGCCCTCGCGACCTCCACCAAAGAGGCGTGGGAAGGCGCCGAACGGGGCCTTTCGCCCGCCGATCTGGCCATGCACGTGGTCCTGCCGGAGGTCGACGGCCGCCTTTTCGCCGGCGCCGCGTCGTTCAAGGAGCCGGCGGAGCGGGACCCCGACCTGCAATTCGCCCGCTGGACCCACCGCGCCGAGCCCTCCCGGATCGACGCCATCGCCGACCGGATCGCCGCCTGGAGGCGCCTTTCGACCCTCTCGCAGGCGCGCCGGAGGCCCGCTTTGGTGCTCTCCACCTATCCGGGGCGGGAGTGGAACCTCGCCCATGCGGTGGGTTTGGACGCTGTGGCGTCGGCCGAAGCGATCCTCGAAGACCTCCAAACGCCCTCCGAAACGGGCGGAAACGGGGCGGCTTTGGCCCATTCGCTGGGTCGAAACCGACTGTTCTGGCCCCTGACCGCATACGAAAAAGCCCTCGAAACGCTCCCCGAAGCCCTCAAAACCGACCTGAAAACCGCTTGGGGCGCGCCTGAAACCGACCCGGACGCGACCCCCGAGGGGTTCTTTTTCGCCGCGGAACGGCGCGGAAACGCCCTGATCGCGCTGCAGCCGGAGCGCGGAACGCCCGAAATCCGCAAGGACGAATACCACGATCTGTCGCGCACGCCGCGCCACGCCTACGTGGCTTTCTACCTCTGGCTGCGCGAAAACGCCGACGTTCTGGTCCATATCGGCGCCCATGGCACGCTCGAATGGCTGCCGGGCAAGTCCGTCGCGCTGTCGTCCGAGTGCTGGCCGGAGGCGCTGATCGGCGATCTGCCGGTCGTCTATCCCTTCATCGTCAACGACCCGGGCGAGGCGGCGCAGGCCAAGCGGCGCATCCGGGCGGCGACGCGGGGCCATGCGCCGCCCCCCCAGAAGCGCTCCCGCACGCC
>JBCCPD010000116.1:0-9314 GCA_039025075.1 Pseudomonadota bacterium
CCGTCAGGCGCGGCGACGGGCCGTCGCGGCGAGCCCCGCGAGCCCGGCGAGCAGCAGCGCCGCGGCCGGCGGCAGCGGCACCTCGGCCCCGCCGCCTGGCGGCGAGACGGCGCGGGAAGTCAGCACGCCCTGCGGGAAAGAAACCACCGCCGTGAGCGCCTGGGAGCCGCAGTCGGGGCTGAGGCAGAAACCGACGCGGATGTCGTCGAACGGCGTCGCGGCGACGCCGTTGCCGATGCGCTCGCTGGGAAGCACCCGCAGGATGCTGGAGGCCTGCGCGCCGGCGCCGCGGAAGACCATGTCCTCGCCGTCCGACCCCGGCGCGACGTCGTCGTAGAGCACGCCGTCGGCCAAGATGGCGATGTCGGAGAAGACGCCGAGCGCGCCGTCGTAGACGAAACTTCCCTCTACGTCGCCGATGCCCTGGGCGGAAGCGTCCTCGAACGCCCACAGGCGCGGCGGCAGGGCCGGGCCGCGCACCCCGCCCTCGTGGGTCTGCACGATCATCGGCATCGCCTCCGACGTGCAGGTCGCATTGAGGCAGGCGCCGACGAGCGCCAAGGATTGCCCTGTGAGCTGGCCGTCGCCGTTCAGCGGTTCGACGAAGTCGAGCCTGAAGACGGGGTCGCCCGTGAAGTCGGCGGAAGGGCCCTGGGCGAGCCGCAGCCCGCTCGGCCCCGAATTCGGCAGGATCTGCGTCCAGGTAGATCCGCCGGCTTCGATGTTGGCGGAGGCGTAGACGCCGGAAAGCGGATCGTAGTCGAAGCCGCCCTCGATGGACCCGGTGAAGGTTGAGACCGCGTCCTCGAACAGATACGGCAGAGCGCTCGCGGGCGAGGCCAGAAGCACGGCGCAGGCGGCGGCGAGACAGGTGCGGAGCATGGGCGGATCCCCTCGATCCGAATTGACGCTGCGAAAACGTCCCACGAGATGAGGCTTTCCGCAACCGCCGCGCTTGCCATGTTCCCGCGATTCGGGCATAGGCCGCGCACCTTCCGGACAGCTTGACCGGCGCGCCTCTCCCTCGCGGGAACGGAAGGGCTATGCCCCGCGATCCGAAGCGCGCCCTGACATGACGAGGCGACGCATGGCTCTTTACGAGCATGTCTTCATCGCGCGGCAGGATCTGTCGAACGCGCAGGCGGAAGGGCTGATCGAGCACTTCGGCCAAATTCTCAAGGACAACGGCGGCGAGGTCGACGGCTCCGAGTACTGGGGCCTTCGGACCATGGCCTACAAGATGAACAAGAACCGCAAGGGGCACTACGGCTTCCTGAAGTCGAACGCCCCGGCGCCCGCGGTGGCGGAGATGGAGCGTCTGATGCGCCTCCATGACGACGTGCTGCGCGTCCTGACGGTGCGGGTGGAGGAGCACGAGGAAGGCCCCTCCGCCGTCATCCAGGCCAAGAACAGCCGCGACGAGCGCGGACGCGGCGGACGCGGCGGACGCGACCGTCCGGGCGGCGACCGCGATCGCGGCCCGCGCGAAGACCGCGGCCCCCGGCCCCCCCGCGACTGAGGAGATAGGAGAGCATCATGGCCCGCAGACCTTTCATGCGCCGGCGCAAGACCTGCCCCTTCTCCGGGGACAACGCGCCCAAGATCGACTACAAGGACGTCAAGCTGCTTCAGCGCTACATCTCCGAGCGCGGCAAGATCGTGCCGTCCCGCATCACCGCCGTGTCGTCCAAGAAGCAGCGCGAGCTCGCGCGCGCCATCAAGCGCGCCCGCTTCCTCGGCCTGCTTCCCTACGCGATCAAGTGAGGAGCTGAGTCATGGACGTGGTTCTTCTCGAACGCGTGGCCAAGCTCGGCCAGATGGGCGACGTCGTCGCCGTCAAGCCCGGCTACGCCCGCAACTTCCTGCTGCCGCAGGGCAAGGCCCTGCGCGCGACCAAGGCCAACATCGCCCAGTTCGAGGCGCAGCGCGCCCAGCTCGAGGCCCGCAACCTCGAAGCCAAAGGCGAGGCTGAGCGGGTGGCCGGAGAGCTCGACGGTCAGCAGTTCGTCGTGATCCGCTCGGCCTCCGAGGCCGGCGCGCTTTACGGCTCCGTCACCGCGCGCGACGCGGCGGAGGCGGCGATCGAGGGCGGCTTCACCGTCGACCGCAAGCAGGTCGTGATCGAGCGTCCGGTGAAGGAGCTGGGGCTGCATGACTTCGCCGTCGTGCTGCACCCCGAGGTCTCCGCGACGATCACCATCAACGTCGCCCGCTCCCCCGAAGAGGCGGAGCTGCAGGCCACCGGCAAGTCCATCCAGGAGCTGCGCGCCGAAGAGGACGCCGAGGCGGACTTCGACATCGCCGAGCTCTTCGACGACGTCGGCTCCGCCGCGCTGGAGGAGGGCGAGGATCCCCGCCCGGCCGGCGGCGACGGCATGATGGAAGATCCGCGCGGCGAGGACGGCGAGGACGACGGTCCGACGACGCTCTGACCCGTCTCGACCCGGCCGCGAAAGCGAAGCGCCCCCGGCCCTCGGCCGGGGGTTTTTTCGTCTGGGGGCCAAGGCGGGCGGCTTGGGGCCTGACGGCGCTCAGGCGCGCGCGGTCCTCGACATGACGCCATGGCTTGTCGGCTCTTGTTGGCGCGGCGGCGCTGCAACGCAAGGCATCCGCCGCGCCGCGGGGGTCGAAAGCCGATCAGCTCGGACGCAGGGCATCCCCTTGCAGCCTACGAGACCGGCTCAAGTCGTCCTCCGCGAACGCGACGGCCCGGGCCACCGCGGCCTCCAGCCTCGCCTCGGCCTCCAGCACCAGCACGGTCAGCCGCGCCCGATCCTCCGGCGCCATGTCCGGATCGTCGCGCAGCGCTTCGGCGCAGCAGCGGATGACGGTCAGGGGCGAGCGAAGCTCATGACTCAAAGCCTCTGCGAGGGTCAGGGCCGAACCCGCCGCCGCGGACTCGCGGCCGCTTCGGCTCGCTCCGATCGCATCGAACGCGCGGCGCATGGACGGGCTCCTTGCCTCTGCTCTGCCGGCTCCTTCGCTGCGGCCTGCGCAGGCCGGGCGAGCCGTTACGCTGCTCTGCAACAACCATGGTGCGTCGCAACATAATCCGCAAGGAAACTTTGGCGCCGCTCGGCGCCTCTCGCGCGCGCACCGGCGGAAGCCCCCGCCGCGGCCGCGCCGTCCCCATCCAAAGGTCGGCGGCAGGCCTATGGAACGGCTCCCGTTTCGCCCTGGATCATGGTAATCGCCGTTTCGGCAGAAGCGGCGAAAGACGGTCCCGAAGGACGGGTCGCCGCGACGTCAGGCGGAAACCGAACTTATCCCCAACCTTAACAGGCTGGGAATTGCGCCGAATCCCGTTAGACCGGCCTTCGAGCAGGGAGACCGACCAAGAATGGCAGATGGATCCGCGCCGCTTCCGACGGCGCCGGGCGAAGAGCCGGGCCAGGGCCCGCGGGAGGACGCCGCCCCCTCCATGCCCTCCAACGTGGAGGCCGAGCAGGCGCTGCTGGGCGCGATCCTCGTGAACAACGAGGTCTGGGACCGCGTCTCCGGCTTCCTCAAGCCCGAGCACTTCTACGACCCGGTCCACGCCCGCATCTACGAAACCGCCGGCCGGCGCATCCAGCGCAACGCCCTGGCCACCGCGGTCACCCTGAAGGCGTTCCTGGAGGACGACGCGGGCCTGCAGGAGATCGGCGGCCCGCAATATCTCGTGCGCCTGGCGGGGGCCGCGATCTCCGTCTATTCGGCCAAGGACTATGCGACCACGATCTACGAGCTGGCCATGCGCCGGGCCCTCATGGGCATCGGCGACGAGATCAAAGGCCGGGCCGCGGCCGCCGCCGCCGACGAAGACCCCAAGGATCAGATCACCGAGGCCGAGCAGAAGCTCTACGCCCTGGCCGAAACGGGCGGGGCCGAGGGCGGCTTCCGCTCCTTCCTCGCCAGCGCGACCGAGGCGCTCTACACCGCCAACGCCGCCTACCAGCGCGACGGCAACCTGGCCGGCATCGCCACCGAGCTGATCGATCTCGACCAGAAGCTGGGCGGTCTTCATGACTCGGACCTGCTGATCCTCGCCGGCCGCCCGTCCATGGGCAAAAGCTCCCTCGCCGCCAACATCGGCTTCAACATCGCCAAGGCGTTCCGCGAGGGCGAGCTGGCCGACGGCGGCCAAGGCGCCGTCGAAGGCGGCCGCGTCGGCTTCTTTTCGCTCGAGATGAGCGCCGAGCAGCTCGCCACGCGCCTCCTGTCGGAGCAATCGCGGGTCCCATCGGAAAAAATCCGGCGCGGAGAGATGGAGGAGGACGAATTCCGCCGCTTCGTCGAGGCGGCGCGCGACCTGGAAAGAATCCCCTTCTGGATCGACGACACTCCGGCCTTGCCGATCAGCACCGTCGCGGCTCGGGCCCGCCGGCTGAAGCGCCAGCACGGGCTCGAACTTCTGATCGTGGATTACCTTCAGCTCCTTAGAGGCTCGAACACGGCCAAGAACGAGAACCGCGTGAACGAAGTGTCTGAGATCACCCAAGGCCTCAAGGCCATCGCCAAGGAGCTGAACATCCCGGTGATCGCCCTCGCCCAGCTCTCCCGCCAGGTGGAGCAGCGGGAGGACAAGCGGCCGCAGCTCTCGGACTTGCGCGAATCCGGCTCCATCGAGCAGGACGCCGACGTGGTGATGTTCGTGTTCCGCGAAGAGTACTACAAGGAACGCGAAAAACCCTCGGAGACGGACGTCGAGGCGATGATGAAGTGGCAGGACGCGATGGAGGCCGCCCGCGGCAAGGCCGAGGTCATCATCGGCAAGCAGCGCCACGGCCCCATCGGCGTCGTCGAGCTGAGCTTCGAGGGCCGCTACACCAAATTCGGCAACCTCGCGAAGGAACGGCATGGCGGCTACGGCGACTGACCCGGGCGTCACGGCGGCCCCGCGGGCCCTCGCCCCGGCGCGGGCGGAGGGGCCGGCGCGGCCGGTCCTGACCGTGGACCACGACGCCCTCGCCGCGAACTGGCGGGCGCTCGACGCCCTCTCCGGCGCGGCCGAGGCCGGCGCCGTGGTCAAGGCCGACGCCTATGGCTGCGGCCTCGCCCCCTGCGCCCAAACCCTGCGCGACGCCGGCGCCAAGACCTTCTTCGTCGCCCAGGCCCCCGAAGGCGCGGCTTTGCGCGAAGCTCTGGGGCCCGACGGCACGGAGACGATTTACGTCCTCAACGGCTTCTGGCCCGAGGACGCGGCGATATTCGCCGAAGGCCGCCTGACCCCGGCCCTGATCTCTCTCGCCCAGGTCGACGCTTGGTCGGCCGAGGCGCGCGCCCGGGGCCGCGTCCTGCCCGCCGCGCTTCACATCGAGACCGGCATCAACCGCATGGCCCTGACCTCGGCGGAGCTCGACGTCCTGCGCCGCGCCCCGCCCGAGGGGTTGGACTTCGATCTGGTGATGAGCCACCTCGCCTGCGCCGACGCGCCGGGCGACGCCATGAACTCCCGCCAGCGCGGCGCCTTCGCCGGCCGCGGCGCCCTGGCCAAGCCGCTCGCGCCCCGTGCCCGGCGCAGCCTCGGCGCCACGGGCGGCATCCTGCTGGGCCCCAATTTCCACTTCGACCTCACCCGCCCCGGCATCGGCCTCTTCGGCGGCCTGCCCTTCGCCGAGGCGCGGCGCGTCGCGCGGCTCGACGCGCCGTTCCTCCAGATCCGCGAGATCCCGGCGGGAGAGACCGTGGGCTACGGCGGAACCTGGCGCGCCCCGCGCCCGTCGCGCATCGGCGTGCTGCCGCTGGGCTATGCCGACGGCTTCCAGCGCGCCGCCGGCGGCAAGCCGGACGCGAAGGTCTTCGTGGACGGCCGGCCGGCCCCTGTGGTCGGCCGCGTCTCCATGGACATGATCACCGTCGATCTCACGGACCTGCCCGAACCCGCCCCCGGCGCCCTGGCCGAGGTGCTGGGTCCGAACCAAAGCGTCGACGAGCTGGGCGAGGTGTTCGGCTCCTTCGCCTACGAGGTGCTGACCGGCTTCGGCGCCCGCTACACCCGCCGCCATGCGGGAGCGGCCGCCTGACGCGGCGAGGCCCGCGCCCACCCCTTCATCGTCTTGACATGCCGGAGCGGAAAGCCCCACCTCCGCCCAAGGGACGCGGAGGGGCCGCGTCGAGACGACAAGGACATGGAGCCGCGGATGGGCGTCCTGATCGCCGTGCAGGGATTTCTCGCCGCCATCGGCGCCGCGGTTCTGGGCCTGTGCCGGGCGGCGGGCGGCCTGATCCTTTTTTCCGCTTCCGCCGCGAGCCACGTCTTCCGCCCGCCCTTCTACCCGGCGGAGCTGGGCCGCCAGCTGATCCGCATCGGCTGGCTCTCGCTGCCCGTGGTCGGCCTCACCGCCCTCTTCACCGGCGGCGCGCTGGCGCTGCAGATCTTCGCCGGAGGCTCCCGCTTCAACGCCGAGTCCGTGGTGCCGTCCATCGTCGCCATCGGCATGGCGCGCGAGCTGGGCCCGGTCCTGGGCTCGCTGATGGTCGCCGGCCGCGTCTCCGCCTCCATCGCCGCTGAACTGGGCACCATGCGGGTGACCGAGCAGATCGACGCCCTGACCACGCTTTCGACCAACCCCATGAAATACCTCGTCGCCCCGCGTCTTCTGGCGGCGACGCTGGCCATGCCGGCCCTCGCGCTGATCGGCGACGTGATCGGCATCATGGGCGGGTTCCTGGTGGGCGTCACGCGGCTGGGCTTCAGCCCCGCGGCCTACATCACCAACACCGTGGATTTCCTCGAAGTCGGCGACGTCACCTCCGGCCTGATCAAGGCCGGCGTCTTCGGCTTCATCATCGCTCTGATGGGGACCTATCAGGGCTACAATTCCGGCCGCGGCGCCCAGGGCGTCGGCCGGGCCACCACCAACGCCGTCGTGACCGCCTCGATCCTGATCCTCGCCGCGAACTATTTCCTCACCGAGGCCCTCTTCAACGCATGACCGCCCGGCCGATGATCGAGATGCGCGGCGTCGCCAAGGCCTTCGGGCTAAAGCAGGTTCTGCGCGGGGTGGATCTAAGCGTCGCGAAGGGTTCCTCCCTGGTGATCATCGGCGGCTCCGGCACCGGCAAGTCCGTCACGCTCAAATGCGTGCTCGGCATCCTCGAGCCCGACGCGGGCGTGATCGAGATCGACGGCGCCCCCGCCACGCCCCGCAACCGCGAAGCGCTGCTCAGCCGCTTCGGCATGCTTTTCCAGGGCGCCGCGCTCTTCGACTCGCTGACCGTGTGGGAGAACGTCGCCTTCCGCCATCGCCACGGCGCCGGCCGTCTGCCGAAGTCGCAGGCCCGCGATCTGGCCGTCGAAAAACTCCGCCGCGTGGGCCTGACGGCCGAAACCGCGGACCTTTTCCCCGCCGAGCTGTCGGGCGGCATGCAGAAGCGCGTCGGACTCGCCCGCGCCATCGCCGACGACCCGGAAATCATCTTCTTCGACGAGCCCACCACGGGCCTCGACCCCATCATGTCCGGCGTGATCAACGCGCTGATCCGCGAGCTGGTGACCGAGATGGGCGCCACCGCCATGACCATCACCCACGACATGAGCTCCGTGCGCGCCATCGCCGACCGCGTGGCGATGATCCACGACGGCAAGATCCGCTGGGAAGGCCCTGTGGGCGACATGGACGCCACCCACGATCCCTACGTGCGCCAGTTCATCCGCGGCGCGGCGGAGGGTCCCATCGAGGCGGTGCGGTGACCGGCCGCGGTCCCCGGACCGTCGTGGTCGCCGGCGCCAGCCGCGGCATCGGCGGCGCGGTCGCGCAGCACTTCGCCGCCAAAGGAGCGCGCGTTTTGGGCCTCTCGCGCACACCGGCGGCCGCGGGCGAGTGGATCGAGGCGGATCTCGCCGCGCCCGCGGGCCTGGATCATGCGGGCGCGGAAGTTCGCCGCCGCCTCGACGGCGCGGCCTTGGACGCGCTGCTCTACATGGGCGGCACGTGGGAGGCCGGCGCCTTCACCGACGCCTATCGCTTTCTGGGCAGCCACGCGGCGGAGACCCGGCAGGTCATCGCCGTCAATCTCGTCGCCCCCATCGAGCTGGCCCGCGTCCTCACGCCTGCGCTCGCCACGGCCTCGAACGCGGTGATCGCGCTGATGGGCGCGAACATGGCCCTCGACGGCCGAGCGCGGCCCGAGGTCGCCAACACCGCCTCCAAAGCCGGTCTGCGCGGCGCCGCCGCGGCGATGCGCGCGACCCTGCGGCCGATGGGCATCGCCACCACGGTCATCAACCCCACCAACGTCGCCACCGAAGAGGTGCTGGAGGACATCGCCGAAGGCCGCTTCGGCCCGCAGACGCCGATCCCGCTTGCCGACCTGACCGCGACGCTCGACTGGCTGCTGTCGCTTTCCTCGGCCTCTGAGGTCGAGGAGGTCGACCTTGGCCAGCGCGATCCCGGCTGAAGGCCCGCCGGTCTGGGCGCCGCGATGAGCCTTCTGCCCGAATTCCTGCCGGACGCCGAGCGGCCGCGCGCGCGCCGCCTGACGCCGGACGAGCGCCCCCCCGTCCCGCGCGCCCTCGCCTTCGTCAACCTCGCGCTGCTGATCGCCTTCCCCGTCGCCTGGACCGCGCCCCTGGTCCGCACGGGCCTCTTCCCGTGGTTCGAGGGCGATCCGGTCTCCGTCCTTTCCGGCGTCGCGGCGCTGTGGGAGGCGGACGCGATCCTCGCCGCGCTCGTGGCGCTCTTCGGCATGGCGCTTCCCATGGTCAAGACCGCGGCGCTGGCGGCGGTGCATCTCGGCCGGCTCGGGCCCCGCGCCCTGCCGGCGCTGGAGCTGCTCGGAAAGCTCGCCATGGCCGACGTGTTCCTGATCGCGCTGGCCATCGTCATCGCCAAAGGCGTCGGCGTCGGGCGGGTGCAGCCGGCCTGGGGCGTGCACCTTTTCGCCGGCTGCGTGCTGGTCTCCCTGGCCGTCTCGCTGGTCACGCGCCGAAGGCTGAAGGCCGCGGAAAAGGCCGCCGAGACGGCCGCGGACCGGTGAACGTCGTCGTCCTCTTGATCGGCGCGCTGCTGGCGCTGCCGCTGTTCCTCGCGCTGATCTTTTCCCTCGCCCGCGCCGCCTCTCAGACCGGCCGCCTTCGCCAGGCCCACGCCGCCGCGGTCGCGCTGACCCTCGCCATGATGGCCGCCGTCTCGCTCGAGGCGCCCCTGCCCGCCGCCGCCGCAGGCCTCGCCCTGGCGCTGACCGCCGCCGGCGGGGTCTGGCTGGAAGACCGCTGGAACAAGGCGCTCCCGCTCTTCCAATGCGCCGCCGGCCTCGCCGTCGCCTTCGGCCTGCCCTTCGCCTGAGCGTCGCGCGAGCCCGGCCCCGCCGCGCCGGCGCGCGACGCGCGC
>JBCCPD010000117.1:0-9258 GCA_039025075.1 Pseudomonadota bacterium
GAGCTGTGGTCGCTGGCCCGCCGACCGGCCTTCGCGCTCTTCATCGCGGCGGCGGGGCTCTCCCAGGCCTCCCACGCCACGCTCTACGCCTACGGCTCCTATCATTGGCGGGAGCTGGGCCTGTCCGAGACCGTGATCGGCTGGCTCTGGGCCTGGGGCGTGGCGGTGGAGATCGCGGTGATGTCGCTGATCGGCGCGGCGCTGGCCGCGCGGTTGGGCTCGGCCGGGCTGCTGGCCCTGGCCGGCGCCGCGGGGATCGTCCGCTGGGGGCTGATGACGACGGACCCGACCGGGCCGCTTTTGTGGGCGCTGCAGGCCGGCCATGCGCTGACCTTCGCGGCCTCCCATCTCGGCGCCATGGCCTTCCTGCGAGAGGCGGTGCCGGAACGGCTCGCCGGCTCCGCCCAGGGCGTGTTCCAGACCGTGGTGGGAACCACGCTGATGCTCGCGCTCACCTGGCTCGCCGCGCTGGCCTATCAGGCGCAGGGCGGCGGCGCCTACTGGATCGGCGCCGCCGCCTCCGCCCTCGCGCTGATCGCGGCGCTGCTGGCCCGCCGCGCCTGGTCGGGGGAGCACTTGGCGGACTGAGCGCGGTTGCGCGCGCCTGCGCCCGCGCCCATCCTCAACCGGCAAAGCCGCCCGAACGCCCCGCCGCGCAGGAGCCCGCCCATGACCGCCCTCAAGACCTGGGCCGACGTCGCCCCGCGCCTCGTCGACGTCGCCGCCGGCCGCGCGCCGGCGGACCTGGTCATCCGCGGCGGGATCTGGGCCAACGTCCACTCGGGAGAGCTGCTGGAGGGGGCCGACCTCGCCATCGCCGACGGCCGCTTCGCCTGGTGCGGCGGCGACGCCTCCCACTGCATCGGCGAGGGCACGGAGGTGATCGAGGCCCGCGGCCGCCACCTCGTCCCCGGCCTGGTGGACGCGCACATGCACGTCGAAAGCGGCATGCTCACCACCACCGAGTTCGTACGCGCCGTCCTGCCCTGGGGCACCACCACGATGTTCGTCGACCCGCATGAGATCGCCAACGTCATGGGCGTGCCCGGCGTGCGCCTGATGCATGACGAGGCGCTGCTGCAGCCCTGCAGTGTCTTCGTGCAGGCCCCGTCCTGCGTCCCCTCCGCCCCGGGACTGGAGGTCGCGGGCGCTGAGATCGGGCCCGAGGACGTGGCCGAGATGATGACCTGGCCCGGCATCGTCGGCCTGGGCGAGGTCATGAATTTTCCCGGCGTCGCCGCCAACGATCCCAGGATGACCGGAGAGATCGCGGCGGCCATGCGGGCCGGCAAGACCGTGGGCGGCCACTACGCCTCCCCCGATCTCGGCCGCCCCTTCCGCGCCTACGCCGCCGCCGGCCCGGCGGACGACCACGAAGGCACGCGGCTGGAGGACGCCGTCGCGCGCATCCGCCAGGGCATGCGGGCCATGCTGCGCCTCGGCTCCGCCTGGCACGACGTGGCGCGCCAGGCGCGGGCGGTGACCGAGCTGGGGCTCGACAGCCGCAACCTGATCCTCTGCACCGACGACTGCTATGCGGCCACGCTGGTGAACGACGGGCACATGGACCGCGTGCTGCGCCACGCCATCGCCCAGGGCGTCCGCCCCATCACCGCGATCCAGATGGCCACCCTGAACGCCGCCGCCCATTTCGGGATGGAGCGGGAGTTGGGCGCCATCGCCCCCGGCCGCCGCGCCGACGTGGTGATCTCCCCGTCCCTGACCGAATTTCGAGCCGAACAGGTCTTTTCGCTCGGCGTCCTTGCCGCGGAACAGGGGTCCATGGCCCTCCCACGCCCCGCCTTCGTCTGGCCCTCCGAAACGCGCGAGACGGTGCGCCTGGGCCGTGCCCTCACCGCCGCCGACTTCCGCATCGCCGCGCCCGAGGGGGCCGACGCCGTCCGCGCCCGCGTCATCGGCGTGGTCGAGAACCAGGCCCCGACCCAGGCCCTCGAGATGGACGTCCCGGTCGCCGACGGCGCCCTCGCCCCGAGCGACGCGGAGGGCGACGTCTGCTTGATCGCCCTGACCGAGCGTCACCGAGGGACCGGCGCCGTCGCGGTCGCCCTCGTCTCCGGCTTCGGCTATCGCGGGCCGATGGCCCTTGCCTCCACGGTGGCGCACGACTCGCACCATATGCTGATCGTCGGCACGTCCCCCGCCGATATGGCCGCCGCCGCCAACCGACTGTGGGAGGTCGGCGGCGGCGCCGCCTTCTACGCAAGCGGAGCGGAAAAAGCCCTCGTCCCACTGCCCATCGCCGGCCTCGTCTCGGACGCGCCGGCGGAGGAGGTCGCGGCCCAGGCCGGGGGCCTCGCCGACGCCATGGCCGAGGCCGGCTGCGCGCTCAACAACGCGTTCATGCAACACTCGTTGCTGGCGCTCGTGGTGATCCCGTCCCTGCGAATCTCCGACCAAGGGCTGATCGACGTGGACCGGTTCGAAAGGACCGAGGTGCTGATCCCGTGACCCCCCAGTCCGCATGAGCGAGCGCCTGCTGCTGATCTCCGTCCCGGCGGACCGGGCCGAGGCCGTCTTCAGCGCCTGCCAGGGCTTCGAGCCGATGGACCTGCACATGCACGACGCGCCCGAGGACGCGGATCGCCGCGTCGTCCAGACCACCGTCAAGGCCTCCCGCCGCCAGGACGCCCTCGACGCCCTGCAGGAGGCGCTGGAGGGCGCCGAGGGCTGGCGCATCAACGTCCTCGCCCTCGAAGCCACCCTGCCCGATCCGCGCGAAAAGGACCCCGACGCCGAAGACGCCGCCGCCCAGGAAAGCCGGGAGGAGCTCTACAAGGCCGTCTCCCAGCAGGCGCGCGCCGATCTGCGCTTCGCGGTCTTCGTGGCGCTGTCCGCGGTGGTGGCGGCCTTCGGCATGCTGCTCGACAGCGTGGCGGTGGTGATCGGGGCCATGGCCATCGCGCCCCTGCTGGGACCCAATCTGGGCTTCGCGCTCGGCGCCTCGCTGGGCGATCGGGCGCTGATGCTGTCGGCCCTGCGCAGCGCGGCCCTTGGCCTGGCGCTCGCCGCCGCGGCGGGGGCGGCGGTGGGCGTCGCGCTCGGCCTGGGCGCGGTTCCCGGCGCGGCGGAGATGCTCGGCTCGCCCGAGCTGCTGTCGCGGGCCCGGCCCGGCTTCGACGGCATGGTCATCGCGCTCGCCTCCGGCGCGGCGGCGACGCTCTCGGTCTCCTCCGGCGCGGCGGCGGCCCTGGTCGGGGTGATGGTGGCCGTGGCTCTGCTGCCGCCGGCGGTGGCCGCGGGCCTGCTGGCCGGCGCAGGGGACTCGTCCGCCGCCGGCGGCGCGGCCATGCTGCTCGCGATCAACGTGGTCTGCGTGAACCTCAGCGCGCAGCTGACGCTGTGGGTCGTCGGCATCCGCGCCCGAACCTGGCGGGACGAGGCGCAGGCCCGCGTCGCCCGCCGCGTCGGCGCCGCGGTCTGGCTGACCCTGCTCGCCGCGCTGATCGCGCTTCTGATCCGAGCCGGACCCTTCGCCGTCCCGCCCTCCTAGGCCGTCACGGCCGCCAGAGCGGCAGCACCTTCACCATCGGCCGGCTCGGCAGCGTCCGCGGCGTCAGCGTCAGCTCCGGCACCTCGGACGTCACGATCAAAAAGTCCGACGCCATGCCGGCCAGAAACCGCTCCAGCGAGCCCTGACCCCAATAATGCATCGGCAGCACCACGGAGGCGCGCAGCCGCTTCAGCATCGAGATCATGTCCGGCAGGTTGATCGTCACGCCGCCGTCCACCGCCGCCATCACCACGTCGAGCCGCCCGATGGCCGCGTAATGGTCGGGCCCGAGCGTGTGGTGAAGGTGGCCCAGATGGCCGATGCACAGATCCCCGACCTCGAAGATGAAGATCGAGTTGCCGTTCTCCCGCCGACCGCCGCCCCAGGACCGCACGTCCGTCGGCACGTTGCGCGCCAGCACGTCGCCGACCTCCACATAGTGGTCCGCCGGCACGCCGGCGTCGTCGGCCCAGCCGCGCAGGACGTGCTGGATCCGCTCGTTGGGGAACGGCGTCCAATGGGTCTCATGGGCGTTGTTCATGGTGACCACGGTGGGGATGTCCACCGGTCCGCTCCAGCCGGTGTAGTCGGTGGCGATGCTCACCCCGCCGGCGGTCTCGATCAGGAAGGTGGCATGGCCCACGAAGCGGATCGTCACCTCGCCCTCGGGCTCCGAGCTGGCGAGCCGCACGTGCTTGGCGCCCGGCAGATCCCACGCCACCGATTGGCAGACCGAGGCGAGCGCGGCGGCGGGCGCCAGAACGGCGAAGAGCGCGGGCGCCAGCGCGCGCAGAAAGGACTTGGGCATGGCGGCGATCTCCGTCGGGCGGGCGGGGGCGCGGGCGGGCGGCTGCGCGGTGCGTCGACTTTAAGGTTAGTCCGCCGCGGCGCTCGGTCTATTCGCGTCGGCGTGATCGGCGGCGCCCGGGCCGGGCCGCGCCGGATCGTCCGTCTCCAAAGGCCGGGTCCAGACCGACACCGTCCCCTCGCGGCCCGCCAGCGCCGTCTCGCCCTGCGCCGTCCAGCCGGGCGCAGGCCCGCCCGCCGACCGCATCAGCGCGTCAGAGACGACGGCCCCGCTGCCCAGGGACCGGTTCAGCGCCTCCAGCCGGCTGGCCACGTTCACCGCGTCGCCGACCACGGCCAGCTCCATGCGCCCGGCCGCGCCCACGTCGCCGATGGTCACCGGGCCCAGATGCGCCCCGACCGACAGGCGCACCGGACCCTCGCCCCGCGCCGCCCGCTCCCGATTCAAGTCCCGCGCCCGCGCGAGAACCGCCTCGGCGCAGTCCAGCGCCCGGCGCGCCGGCGCCTCGGTCCGCGCCACGCCGAAGGTGGCCATGGCCCCGTCGCCGATGAACTTGTCGAGCACCCCATCGGCGCGGAACACCTCCTCGGCGACGAAGCCGTGCACCTCGCGCAGCAGGGCCACCACCTCGTCCGGCGAATGCGCCTCCGCCCAGCCGGTGAAGCCGACGATGTCGGTGAACAGCACCGCCACCTCCGCCTCCCGATCCTCCAAGAACGGCTCGTCGGCCTCCGCCATGCGCTCGGCCATGCGCGCCGGCAGGTAGCGCGCCAGGTTGGCGCCGCGCCGCTCCTCCGCCGCCCGGCGCAGCACCAGCCGGCGGGAGCCGCGCACGATCATCGCCAGCACCCCGGCCAGCAGAAGGATCACCACGACCTCCTGCATCCAAAGCCCCGGATCGACGTAGCGAGGGTGATAGGCCGCCTCTAAAACCCCGTCGTAGCCGCCCGCGGCGATCGCCTCCGCATCGTCTCCCAGATACAGCTCGATCCCCGGCTGGGAGATCACCCACCAGCGCGCCAGGCTCCAGAACCCCACGGCGCAGACCCCGCCCCACAACACCACCCGCGGCGAAAAGCTGAACGCCAGAGAGGCGAGGATCAGCACGAAGTAGATGGAATTGCCGAAGCGCATCATCACCGAGGGCGCGTAGGTCGAGCCGGCGAAGTCCGAAAAAGGGTTGGGATAGGCCAGAACGAAGCTCAGCAGCGCGCAATTGACCGCCGGGAACAGATAATCCGGCGCGACCAGATCCGGACGCCTCAGCGTCACGGCGTATTGCAGCCAGACCGAGCCGATGAAGAGCAGGATCAGCGCATGATAGTAGGCCGCGTCCGGCCAGCCGGTCAGCAGCACCAGAAGCGGACCGATCACCAGGAACGAGCCGGTGATCGCCGCCGCGGCGTTGCGCATCCGCTCCACCTCCTCGGAGGCGAGCATCCGCTCCAGCCGGTCGGCCGCGCCGCGTTCCAGATCGCTGCGATCCAGGGTCATGAGCCTGCTTGCGCCTCCCAGCGGCCGTTGCGCGCCGCTTAAGGATGGGGGCGCCGCCCCGCCGGAACAAGCGCCGCCGTCCTCCGGGCCGCGCCGCCGGCGGTCCGTCGCCGCCGTCCAAGCCATTGACGCGCCCGGCCCTCCCGCGTCTAACCTGCCGCTCTCCGAGAACGCCGCGCGCCCCATGACGCGGCCCGCGGACGGGAGGATCCTCGCCATGCCCCTGCCTCTCAAAGGCGTCCGCATTCTGGAGCTGGCCGGCATCGGCCCCGGCCCTTATGCAGGCCAGCTGCTGGCCGACATGGGCGCCGAGGTGATCCTGATCGATCGCCCCCGCCCCAGCCCGGTCGAGCTTCCCGCGGCGGTCGAGCGGCGCGGCAAGCGCTCCATCGTGCTGGACCTGCGCACGCCCGAGGGGCTCGAGACGGTGCTCGACCTTATCTCCACCGCCGACGGGCTGATCGACGTCTATCGCCCTGGCGTGACCGAGCGTCTCGGCCTCGGCCCCGATCAGGCGTTGGAACGCAACGCCGCCCTCGTCTACGGCCGCATGACCGGCTGGGGGCAGGACGGGCCTTGGGCCAAAACCGCCGGGCACGACATCAACTACATCTCCGTCACAGGGGTCCTGCAGGCCATCGGCCCCGCCGACCGGCCGCCGCCGCCGCCCCTCAACATGATCGGCGATTTCGGCGGCGGATCTTTGTTTCTGGTGACCGGCATGCTCGCCGCGCTCCTCAAGGCGCGGGAGACGGGCGTCGGAGAGATCGTCGACGCCGCCATCTGCGACGCCGCCGTCTCGATGATGGGGCTGATGCACTCGCTCGACTCGGTGGGCCGCTGGACGCCGGACCGGCACGCCAATCAGCTCGACGGGGCCGCGCCCTACTACCGCTGCTACGCCTGCGCCGACGGCCGCTTCATGGCCGTGGGCTGCATCGAGCCGCAGTTCTTCGCCGAGTTCCTGCGGCTTTTGGAGCTGGACGCCGACGATTTCGGCCCCCAGCTGGACCGAAACCGCTGGCCGGAGCAGGCCGCGCGGCTCGAAACCCTCTTCAAATCCCGCGATCAGGCCCATTGGAGCGCGGTTTTCGACGGCTCCGACGCCTGCGCCACGCCGGTTCTGGACTACCGAGAGGCCTCCGATCACCCGCATATGGCCGCCCGCGACGTGGTTTCGGAGGGCGAAAACATGCGCCATCCGCGCCCCGCGCCCCGGTTCTTGCGCGCGAACGCGGCCTTTTCGCCCCCGATTTCGGCCCGCCGCGGGGCCGATACGGCCGCGATTCTGCGTGAGTTGGGCCGCGGAGACGATGAAATCGCCGCCCTCGCGCGCTCCGGCGCCGCCGGTTTGGGCGAAACCTGACCCCTTTTTCGCGAGGATTCCGCCCCATGAGCGCCTATGACACCGTCCTGATCGAGCGTCGCGGACCCGTCTCCACCGTCGTTTTCAACCGCCCCGACAAGCTCAACGCCATCGACTCCGCCCTGCGGGAGGAGCTGAAAGCGGCGTTCGCGGAGGTGGAAGCGGACCCCGAAACCCGCGTCGTGGTCCTCGCCGCCGAAGGCCGGGCCTTCAGCGCCGGCGTCGATCTAGGCGACTCTCCGGTCGGAGAGGGCGTTGAATCGCTCCTGATGGACGGCTTCAAACCCTCTTTGGACGCCATCGCGACCTCTCAAAAGCCGTGGATCGCCGCGATCCAGGGCGCTTGCGCGGGGGTCGGGGCGGCCTATGCGCTAACCTGCGACCTCGCGGTGATGGAGGAGGACGCCTACGTCTACCAGGCCTTCGCCGCCATCGGCCTGATCCCCGACGGCGGCAACCATTGGCACATGGTCCAAGCGCTTGGCTACAAGCGCGCCTATGCGGCCATCGTCGGGGCCGAAAAGCTGCCGGCGGAGGCCTGCGCGGCTTGCGGCCTCGTCAACCGTGTGGTCCCCGCGGGCAAGGCGCGCCAGGCGGCGCAGGACTGGGCGGAGACGCTGGCCCAGGGCGCCCCTCGCACTCTGCGCCACGCCAAAACCGTTCTGCGTCAGGCGGTTGCGAGCACGCTCGACGACACCTACGCCCATGAGGCGCGGCTGCAGTCCGAGTGCGCGCTGTCGAAGGACGCCGAGAACGCCATCGCCGCCTTCTTCCGCAAGGAAAAGCCCGTCTTCACCGGCGACTGACCGAGCCCCCGTGAGCGCGCCTTCCCGCCTGAAGATCCTGGTCGCCGGGGCCGGCATCGCCGGCCTCTCCGCCGCCGCCGCGCTCGGCCGAGCCGGCCATGCCGTCACGGTGGTGGAGCGGGCGGAGGCGCTGCGCGAGGTCGGCGCAGGTCTCCAGCTTTCCCCCAACGCCATGAAAGCGGTGGATTTCCTGGGCGCCGGCGCCCCCGTCCGCGCCGCCGGCTTCGCGCCCGAAGCGGTGGAGCTGCGCCTGCACGCCTCGGGCCGCCTGGTCTGGCGCAACCCTCTGACCGATGCCGAGGCGCGCTTCGGCGCCCCCTACCTGCAGGTCCACCGCGCCGACCTTCTGCGCGCTCTGGCGGAGGCCGCGACGGCCGCCGGCGCCGAGCTCGCCTTCGGCGAAACGGCCGAAAGCGCCTCGCCCGAGGGCGTTCTGACCACCGACCTGGGCGAGCGCCGGGCCGACCTGATCCTCGCCGCCGACGGCGTCCGCTCGGCGCTGCGGAAGGACGTGGCGGGCGCCTCCGCGCCCCGCTTTTCCGGCCATGTCGCCTTCAGGGGCCTGGTGGAAACCTCCCGCCTTCCCAGGGACTTGATCCGCCCCGCCGCCAGTGTCTGGATGGGTCCCCGCGCCCATTTGGTCAGCTACTTTCTGCGCGGCGGCGCTCTCGTGAACTTCGTCGCGGTGGTGGAGCGCGCGGCATGGACCTCGGAAGGCTGGTCGGCGCCGGGCGACCTCGGGGCGCTGCGCGCCGCCTTCGCCCCGTGGCATCCCGCGGTGCGCAAGCTGTTGGAAAACTGCGAGGAAACCTGGGAGTGGGGCCTCTTCGACCATGCCCCTCTGCCGCGCTGGTCCTCCGGCCGCGTCGCGCTGATCGGCGATGCGGCGCATCCCACCACGCCCTTCATGGCGCAAGGCGCGGCCATGGCTCTGGAGGACGCCGTGACGCTCGCCCACGCCCTCGACCGCGACGCCCCGGGCCCCGCCCTCGCCGCCTGGGAAGCATCGCGAAAACCCCGCTGCACCCGTCTGCAGGCCGCGGCCCGCCGCAACGGAGGACGCTTCCACTCCCGCTCCCTGCCCGAACGCTGGGTCAAGGCCGGCGCCCTCGCGGCGTTCGGCGCCCTCCTGCCGTCCCGCGCGAGGGCTCTGACGGACTGGGTCTACCGCTACGACCCCACCTGCGACTGAGCGCGCCGGCCGCGCGGCGCCGGGCCGAAGGCCGCCGCCCCGCGGCCCCCGCCCAACGGGCGCCCACCCCGCCCAGGCCCC